>NZ_ALPM01000067.1:0-1595 GCF_000294595.1 Arthrobacter sp. TB 23
GGCTCGCCACCGCCCTGGACGCGTTGAAGGACCCGGCGTTTGATGCGCTCCTCAGCGGCACCTCGCCGTTTGAGGACCTGCCGAACGTGATGCGGGACCTTTCCCGCGGCACACTGTCCGCGCTGTGCCACGTGATTGCCTACCCTGGCGCCGACGAACCAGCCACCTAAGTCCTCCGCACCGCTCACTGTCCTCACCTCACCACGACCACCACGACCACCACGACCACAGGAGACCCATGTACCGTCTGACCGTCCGCGACCACGTGATGATCGCCCACAGCCTTCCCGACCCGTTCTTTGGCCCAGCCCAGGGACTGCACGGCGCCACACTGGTGGTGGAGGTGACCTGGCGGCGTCGGGAACTGACCCGGCACGCCGTCGTGATCGACATCGGCGAGGCGACCGCGATGCTCGGCGAGGTGCTGGACGGGCTGCGGTACAAGAACCTTGACGAGCACCCTGACTTTGCCGGTGTCCTCTCCACCACCGAAGCCGTGGCCCGCTACATCGCCGACCAGCTGAGCACGCGCTTCGACACCGCGCCCTTCGCCGGGCTGGACGTGGTGCTCCGCGAACACCCCGATGCGTGGGCGGGCTACTCGGTGGAGTTCGACTCAGCCGACGTCCAGGGCTAACTCCGGTATGGAGTTGGGTCTGGTAATTCCAGGCGGCCTGCCCGGACCGAGTGGCGGCAGCATCTATAACGACCAACTGGCCGCCGCGCTGGGTGAGGCCGGGCACCGCGTCACCATGACCCCAATCCGTGGTGACTGGCCCAATGGCTCGCCGGCCGATCACCAGAACCTCACCGAGGCACTCGGGAAGACGTCCGGCAAAACGGACGGCCCCGTGCTGGTCGACGGGCTCATGGCGTCGGCGGCCCCCGAGGCGATCCGGGCAGCGGTCGACGCCGGCGGTACCGTCTGGGTGCTGCTGCACCTGCCGCTCCCCGCTGAGACCGGTCTGACAGATCAGGAGATGAAGGCTTTCGCTGCCTCCGAGGAAGCGGCCCTCCGACACGCCTCCGGGGTGATCTGCACCAGCCAGTGGGCCCGGGACGACCTGATCCGGCGCTATGGGTTGGACCAGGTCCACGTGGTACCTCCCGGCACCGAACCGGCGGGTCTTGCAACGGGCAGCGCCCCGCTGCACCTGGTGATGCTCGGATCGCTCACGCCCCGAAAGAATCATTCAATGGTGCTGTCAGCGCTCGCCGACCTTGCCGACCTGCCGTGGACCGCTTCCCTGGTGGGCGGTGCCAGCCCACAGGGCAGCTCCCACGTCGCCATGCTTCACGATCAGGCCGCCGCCTTCGAACCGGGTCGCATCACCATCCCGGGCGTACTCCAGGGGCCAGCGCTCGACGCCGAATGGGCACGGTCTGATCTGCTGCTGTTACCGTCGCTGGCGGAAACCTTTGGGATGGTGGTCACCGAGGGTCTGGCCCGCGGCATCCCCGGCGTGGTGGGCCGGGGCACCGGGGCCGTCGAAGCCCTCACCGGTGGCACGGCAGGTCAGCTGCCGGGCGCCGTCGTCGACCCCCACGATCCGCAGGAACTGGCTGCGGTGCTGCGGGACTGGCTCACCGACTCG
>NZ_ALPM01000068.1:0-13005 GCF_000294595.1 Arthrobacter sp. TB 23
CGCCGCGCTCAGCCGCCGCGATACACTGCCGACATGGGCCAACACAGCGACAACGCTCCTGGAAATCATTCACCCGTGACCGACGC
The DNA here is from genome assembly GCF_000294595.1 of Arthrobacter sp. TB 23. Lineage (NCBI taxonomy): Bacteria > Bacillati > Actinomycetota > Actinomycetes > Micrococcales > Micrococcaceae > Arthrobacter > Arthrobacter sp. TB 23. The sequence goes on from NZ_ALPM01000068.1 coordinate 87, forward strand.
CGACGCACCGCGCCCGATTGCCAGCGACTGGCTCTCCCTGCGCCGTCCCGCCGACGAAGCCGCCCGACAGGCAAGCCTTCCCCTCCTCACGGAGTTACAGGCTTTCCTGGCCCCGGGCACGGCGCCCACCAATGCAGAGGTGAATGACGCTGACGACCAGGCGGTCCGGATCTTCGACCTCGGTGCTGGCACCGGAGCCAACCAGGCATGGCTGGCACCGCACCTCCACATGCCGCAGCACTGGACGCTCATCGACCATGACCCGGATCTGCTGGAACTCACAATGGGTGCACCCGCGATCGACGGCGTGATCGGCACCGAGGCAGTGGTAGCCGGCATCGAAGACCTGGGAGAAATCCTCGACGCCGATCCCCAAGCCTCCCGGCAGCGGTTTGTCACCTGCTCGGCCCTGCTGGATCTGCTGACGCCGGACCAGCTGGAGACCCTCTGCACGGCACTGGTCGAATCCCAGACAGCAGCACTGTTCAGTCTGAGCGTCACCGGCACCATGACAATCGAGCCTGCGGATCCGCTGGATGCCGCCCTCAACGACGCGTTCAACCAGCACCAGAACCGTGGCGGCCGGGCCGGGGCACGGGGCGTTGACCTGACGGAGCAGTTCCTGACCAAGGCCGGCTTCACCGTCACCACCGTCGACACGCCGTGGGAGCTGACCGGGGATCACTCGGAGCTGATCACACGGTTCCTGAACGACCGGGCGGACGCCGTCCTCGAGGAGGAACCAGGCCTCGCCGGGGACGTCAGCCAGTGGCTGGAACGGCGATCCGAGCAGGCCGCCGACGGCACGCTGCAGCTGACGATCGGCCACCGGGACCTGCTGGCCCTGCCACCCCGACCATGACGATTCAACAGTGACACCCCGACCGTGACGATTCAGCCGTGACGATCCAACAGTGATACCCCGACCATGACGCCCGTGCCGTGAGACGCCGCAGCTGGCTCGCACTCCTCCAGGCCCTCTGCGCCGCTGCCCTGATCTACTACCTGGTAATGGTCTTCGGCACCGGACCCTTCACCGCCGGGCTGGGAGCTTTGACAGTCCCCTCGGTCGCCGCCGCGCTGGCCCTCGGCCTGATCGGGACGGCAGCCCAGGCCCAACGGTGGCGGCTGGTCTCCAGCGGATTCCAGATGCACCTCCCCCGCGGCGGCGCCTTCGCCCAGTGCTACGAAGCATCATTCCTCAACGCCATCCTCCCCGGCGGTCTGGCGGGGGACGCCATTCGCACCGCCCGGCAACGGGCGGCTCACCGGTCCAGCTGGCTCAGCAGCATCGGCTCGGTGTTGGGCGAACGCCTCGCCGGCACGGTGGTTGTGCTCCTCGCTGCTGCTGCAGCGCTGCTCGCCGCTGACTGGCGGCTTGCCGGCATCGTCGCCCTGGGTGCAGTGCTGGTGCTGCTCGCTGCCCGACCATCACTGCGGCGCCTGCCCAACCGGACCGTCGCCGCGGTGTGGGCGCTCTCGGTGCTCGGCTGGGCCTCGTTTGCGGCCCTGTTCGCCGTCTCGGCCGCGCTGACCGCACCCAACCTGGCAGTGGTCGACGTCGTCGGGCTGGCTGCGATCAGCCTGGCCGGAATGTCCATTCCCCTGAGCCTGGGCGGTTGGGGTCCGCGGGAGGGTGTCACAGCGCTGGCGTTCATGATGTTTGGCTATCCGGGCCCGCTGGGGATTGAGGTGTCGGTGGGCTACGGACTACTGGCCCTGGTGTCGGTGCTACCGGGCGCCGCGCTGCTACTGGTGCTGGCTGTCCGCGGGTTCCTTGGCGACCGGGGCGGGAACGGCAGCCGAAAAGTCGAACTCCGTGCAGATGTCCCTGCCAAACTCGAAACGCCGCACCGGAGCGGAGAGGGCGTCTGACAAGGCGTCGCTGCCGGTGAACCGGATGCCCGGGACGCCGTCGCCGACCAGGATCGGTGCGCAGGTCAGGTACAGCCGATCGAGCGCGCTGGCTTCGAGGAAGCGTGACACGGTGTGCCCGCCGCCCTCCACCAGGACCCGTGAGAACCCGCGATCCGCCAGCAGGCCGAGGAGACGATGTGGTTCAAAGTCCCCAGCGGCCAGGCGCCGGACGGTCACATGCTCGGCGAGGCCGATCGGGACGACGGCCTCGAGGCCGACCAGCCACAGGGTGGGTGCCGAGCCGTCGGTCAGGACGGCGGATGCCTGCGGGATGCGGCCACTCGGATCTAGGACGACCCGGACGGGGTTGGGTCCCTCGACTGCCCGGACCGTGAGGAGGCAGTCATCGGCGGTGACCGTTGAGGCACCGATGATGACGGCATCCACGAGGGCCCTGAGCCGGTGCAGGTGCTCCCGGTCTTCGGTGCCCGTGACGAAGCGGGCGTCTCCGGTGCGCGAGGCGATGAATCCGTCGAGGCTCTGGCCGAGCTGACCGATCACGAGCCGGCCGTCGGGACGGGTTGCCTGGACCAGCGGTCCGTACCGGGTGAGCAGTTCAGCTGCCAGGCCGTGCACTGACCCCTGCGGGACTGTTCCTTCGGTGAGGTGACGCCAGACATCCTGGACCGGTTCGCCGTCGTGCCTCATCCTGGCGCGCTTGGTGGCGATATAGCCGGCGTTCTCGGGGCGCTGGGCGATGTTGAGCCCGCTGCGTGCCATGACGGTGATCCCGCCGCTTTCGAGTGCCTCCTGCTTGGCCGGATTGGAGGAGAGCAGGCGGATGCGGGTGACGCCGAGGTCGAGGAGAATTTCGGTGCTCTGCTGATAGTCGCGCGAGTCCACCGGGAGGCCCAGCGAGGTGTTGGCGTCAACGGTGTCGGCGCCCTGGTCCTGCAGGGCGTAGGCGCGGAGTTTCTCAAGCAGGCCGATCCCCCTGCCCTCGTGGCCCCGGACATAGATCACGACGCCGGTGCCTTCTTCGCTGATGCGCTGAAGCGAGGCATCGAGTTGTTCACCGCAGTCGCAACGATAGGAGCCGAGCGCGTCGCCGGTGAGGCACTCGGAATGCACCCGGACCAACGGGACGGACCCCGCAATGTCGCCCTGCACCAACGCGACATGCTCGTTATTCTCGGAATCGCGATATCCGACCATCCGGAATACGCCGTGACGGGTTGGTAACACCGTCTCGACAACACGTTCTACCTGTGAGGCGCCCCAGCCGGGAGCCGAATTGATCGACATAAATCCACAATAGGCGACTTGGCGGACCTGTCATCCCCAGACGCAACATCCACCGGTGAGCCCATCTCCAGATTCAGCACAAACGGGCCCAGATCGGTTACAGTCATATAAAGAAAGCATGCTGACTATTGAAGGGTCCTGCCGGACTCGCTATGGTCGGAGGCAGGAACCGGCTGGGCATTCGGGACGTTGACCCCAATAGCTAAGCCATCCGGCAACAACTGATCATGCCGGTGATGTACGACGGTCAGCCCGCTGGGGTGCTGACTCAACTCGACGTAAGGCAGCATGGAATCGAAACGGCCATCACCGGACACTGGACGCCGCCTGGCACGGTCCTACGCAGCACAGGCAGGCAGCCTGGCGATCCGCGCTGACGCCCCCGATTTTCCGACGGCTTCGCGGATTCAGCGTGGCCGGAACGAGACCCCCGAAAGGCGACTTTCCGGGCTGGAGGCGTTGCGCAACCCGCTGGTGCAGGCAGTCATGGACGCCCGCGAGTTGTGCGAACGAACCGCAGAGGCTCCGCTCGACCCCGTGGCCTCGAGTGCGGTTGGCAGCGCACCCGTCCTCGGAACCCCAAGCTTTGGACAGTTGCTGCTCTGCGCGGCGGTCAAGGATCTTGAAGAACTCGACGACCGGCTGTACCAGGCACGCCTGCGGAGTTGAAGCTCTGGTAGGAGTGTTCCGCTCTGAGGAGGGCGCGCTCCTCCTGTGCCGTCAGCGGCTCGAACAGGTCGACGAGGAGGGCGCCGGACCGGTCCGCGGACCGGCGCCAGGTGCCGGTGACTCGGCCGTTCACCACCACGGTTGCCTTGAATACCCCATTGCCGCCCGGGACGATGGCCTGCGCGTACTCAGGCCGGAGCACCGGTGTGCGGTCCTGATAGCCGATCACGTACTCGTCGAAGGCCGGCAGCAGGACCAGGCCTGGAGCGGGAGGTGGGTCCCCTGAACGGTCCGCAGCCATCCAATAGGTGGTGTCATCATAGGTCAGCTCTGTCAGCTGGTCGCGGGCCAGCGCCAACCCGATCTTCGCGTCGGCAACGGTCACCTTGGACCACCAGACAAAGTCCCGCAGTGTTGCTGGACCGTGTCCGGTGAAGTACCCGAGAACAAACCGGCCCAGCGCTTCGTCGCGCTCCGGCTGGCCCGTATCCGGCACCCATTCATCGAGGAGCACCAGCCCCTGTTGGGTGCCGGCAGGCGGCCCCCAGCAGAGTGTGCCGGTCTGCGCGAGATACCAGATCAGGTGGTAGCCGCGTTGGTTGGCCGTATCGATGCCTACCTCATTGAGCGCGGCGAGGAACTCGTTGCGGACCAATTGCCCGCCGCCCGCCAGCACCGTCATGGCCACATTGCGCGCGTTCTCAAACGTCGTTTGGTCAAGCCCCAGCGCCCGATGCCGGGTGGCCGCGCCAGCGAGCAGCCGGTGGGTGGTGAGCCCGAGTATCCAGCGAAGATCGGCCGGCAACACAAAATGCAGGGTCCCGCGCATTGGCCACGACCGCACAATGTCGCCGCGTTGGAGCGCCGAGAAGACGTCATCCCGGGTTGAGCCCGGCGACCGCAGACCAATGGCCCACAGTGCCTGGTTAAAGTCCTGCGCCTGCATCGCCAGCAGACGCTCGACGACGTCCCGGGCATCCGGCTTGGCGTCGTCGTCGTCGCGGATCAACTGGGCGGCCAGGCGATACTGCAGCAGCCGCTTCCGGTCCACCACGTTGCTCATCGCACCCAGGGTCGGTCAGCCGGTCAGCCGGTCAGCGCCGGGATGATGGCGCCCGAGAATACCTGCCAGGCGAGAGCGGTCTTGGCAATGAGGCTGAGCGTGATGTACACCCGTTCGCCGAAGAGGTAGTCGCTCCACGGCCCCACCTGGCGGTACTGGAGCCACTGGTTGATCGCGAACGTGTTGAAGAAAAGGAACAGCGAGATGATGATGCCGTAGACGAACGCGGGCGGCTCCACTGTGCTGGTAGACCCGGGAGACAGGAAATAGATCAGGATGGCGATCCACGGCACCAACCCGACCAGGGACCCGAGGGTGAAAGGCAGGAAATTGCCGCTGCCGGGCTCCTCGTATTTTTCCTGCAGGGCCCCAAACCCGATCATCGCCGCATTGGCGGCGAACAGGGAAATGAGTGCGGCGACGTCGGAGATCCCCGTCGTTTGGGCAATCAGCCAGATCATCACCGACGAGCTGAGCGCGTACTCGACCCATCGAAAGTAGTTGCGGTTTGCCCTCAGCCCGGCCCCGTAGCGCGGGAAGAACACCGGCGATGCGACGGCAAAATGGAACAGCGCGGAGAGCGCCAGGAACAGGACCACTCCGGCACCAACATTCACTGCGAAGAGATCCACCCGCTCGGGGGGTAGCGGGAAACCCGGTGGACCAGCCAGATAATCGGCGGTCACACCGAAGGTGACCTGGGTATCCAGCATGGCAAGGATGACCCCAAAGCCGATGGCCTGCACAAGATGCAGAGACCCAGCCACCAGGTTGTACGGGCGAAGACGACGAATCCTGTCGTCCGGTGTACGGGTTGTGCGCGCCATGGGGATCTCCTCAACCAGTGGACGTTCACCGTCCGTGGTGATCACGGTAACACTTACAGGTTTTCACCGGGGATCAATAACCTTGGGGAATGGGCGCCGTCGTCGTGCTCCTTGCCGCGCCGTTCATTTCACTGACCCCCCTCACCTCGACCCCACAAGTGGTGATTTCGATGCTGGCGCTTGGCGCGTTGAGCACGGGATGGCGTACCTGTGGAACACGCGGGAATCTTGGTGCTCGGTGAATCCCCGTCATGGAACCAGCCGGTGGGCGGGTTTATCATCATTGCCAGCGTCGCCCTGAGCAGACAACGCGAGCTGCGGGCCGCGCTGCGGCGCTGAGAGGGGTGGTTTTGAGGCTGTTCCGTAGTGACGGCGGGCTCAGTCCGTCGCCAGCGGGTCACGGGGTGAGATCGAAGCGAGGGCTACCTGGGCGTAGCCGGTGACGTCGGCACCTCCGTCCCCCATCAGCACTGCATCATGCGGCTGCAGGAGCCGGCCCTCAAATCTGAGCTCACCCGACAACAGGACGACGACGGTGTGACCCGCGGCGGTGCCCACAAGATCGTCTCCGGTCATCTCCCCAAACCGCAGATCCCCGGAGAACGCCTCACGCCGGATCATCAGGTTTAGGTCAAGGGTCGGACCGGTAACGTCCACCGCCGCGACGTCGTTTTCACCCCAGAACTGGTGCACGTCGTACTGGCAAAGGGTGACCGGATTTCCGTTGTCGACCAGCGCCAATCCCTGGGGAGACAACGCCATCAGCGACCGGCTCACCCCGGGAAATGAAGAAAAGCCGCCGTCCCGGTCAACGGTGGCGATACTGAGCCGCCAATCAAAGGCAGAGCTGCCCGCGGCAAGGGCAGCGCCGTCGTCGGGCATCACCACCACCTCTGCTGTGTGGCCGCCGCCGTTCTTCCATGGCACCCGCTGGCGCGCTGACGCGGGCAGGAGGAGGGCGCTCATTGCTGGGTGTGGGCCCAGCGCTCGACCAGTCCCTCGTGGGCCTCGAGCAGTTCCTGGGTGCGGAGCGGATCACGGGCGGCGAGGGTGTCCAGCAGCGAGCTGGAGAGGACGACGGCGGCCGCGTGGGAGTCGAAGACGAGGTCGGTGCCGACCGGGGCGACCAGGAGGGCGTCGACGTCGTTGGCAAACGGGACGAGCGGGCTGTCGACGATCGCGACCGTGGCCATGCCGAGTGACCGGGCCTGCGCCAACGCCCGCACCGTCGCCGCGGGATACCGGGGCATCACGAACGCCAGCACCGCGGTGGCGCCGTTCCGGTGCAGCTGCAGGATCGCGTCATCCATCGACGCCGCGTCCGACAGGACATGGACATCCGGTAACACCCGGCGGGCGAAATAGCCGAGGTACTCTGCGAGCGCCGCCGAGACCCGCAGACCGATGATTCCGAGCGGCTGGGTGTCGGCCAGGAGGTCGACGGCGCGCTGCATCTGCTCGCTGACGACCGTGCGTTCCAGTGCGCCGATGTTCTGCTGCTCGAATTCGAGAATGGCGGGCCGCTCCACCCCCTCGCCGTTCAGCGCAGCGGACTTGCCGCGCACGATGTCGCGAATGGCGCTGCGGAATTCGGGATAGCCGGGGTAGCCGAGGGCGGTGGCCAGCCGGGTGACGGTGGGCTGGCTGACTCCGGCCGCCTCGGCGACGTCGATGGTCGAAGCGAACGCCACATCCGGCAGGGAAGTAAGCATGTACTGGATCACGCGCCGCTGGGTGGGTGAGACCCGATGCTGATGGGCCAGGTTCACCAGCCAGTCATGAGCGCGGTCAGCCGATGATTGGTCGCTCAGCACGGTCGGCCCCCGGTTTCGGTAACATCCTTGTTTGGTGATCCCGCTCACTATGAATAGCATGATACACAGTCGAATCCTGTGCATGAAACAATTCATTTTGGGGAGGTTTGGATGTCGCAGCAGGCTCAGCGCGAAATCTGGTTGAGGTTCCTCTCCGGCCCGGATATTGATTCGCTGCAGCTGACGCGCCCAGAGATCATCAAGGCAGTGGACGACGTCGTCGCCGCGCATGGCAGGGGCGAAACCGTCTTCGAACCGCGCATGCATCTGATGCCCAACAACGGCGGAATCGGCCACTTCAATGTGCTGCGCGGCCACGTGTCCAACCTGGGCGCAAACGGCGTCAGCGGCGTCAAGGTGGTGGGTGACTTTGTCCCCAACTACCTGCAGGGGCTGCCCAGCGAACTCGCGATGGCCACCCTGTATGACCCGACAACCGGAGTCCCACTCTGCGTCATGGATGCCACCCTGGTGACCGAGGTCCGGACCGGCGCGATGACCGCCGTCGGCGCCAAACACCTGGCCCGGAAGGATTCGAAAATTCTGGGGCACGTGGGTGCCCGCGGCACCGCGTTCTCCAACGTGACGATGCTGGACAGCATGTTCGACTTCGACGAAATCCGGGTCACCAGCAAGCGGCCCGAATCCCGGGAAGCATTCGCGGTGCAGTTACGCGCCGAGATCAGCACCCCGGTGCGGGTGGTGGACACCGCCGAGGAGGCGTTCGATGACGCCGACATCCTGGTGGAGGCTTCCCGCCTGAACGAACCCACCCCACTGCTGCGCACCGCTGCCGTCAAGCCAGGCGCCTTCGTGGTTCCCTATGGCACGGTGAGCGCCGTCGAACTCGACCTGCTGGACGTGATGGACAAGGTGGTGGTGGACGACTGGCGTGAAGCGCAATCGGGCAGGTTCGGCGCGCTCCGACCACACGTGGACACAGGCCGCCTCTCCCCCGAAACGCTGTACGCGCAGCTCGGCGACATTGTCAGCGGACAAAAGCCCGGCCGCGAATCCGACGACGAGCGGATCCTGTTCTGGCACCGCGGCCTGTCCATCCTCGACGTCGCCGTGGCGCACCTGATCCTCACCAAGGCGGAGCACGCCGATACCGGAACCATGCTGAGGTACCGGTAACCATCATGCATCTCCCGCATACCAACGCCGCCCACTTCCCGGTGCTGCGGCTCGCCAACCCCGAAGAGCTCGACGCCGTAGCCATCGCCGAAGTTGCCGCTGGCAGGCCCCTCCGACTCGAGCAACAACTGCTGGACCGGGTCTCACTGCGCCGACGGGAGGTGCTTGAGCTGCTGACCGACGGCGATCCTGTCTACGGGGTCAACACCGGAATGGGCGCAGCCAGCGAGGTGCGCCTCGACCACATCGCCCAGTCCCGGCACCAAAACAACCTCATGCTTGGCCGCGCCGTCGGGTCGTCACCCTGGCTGACTGACCCGGAAACCCGAGCTGTCCTGGCAGTGCGGCTCCGCACCTTCCTCGCCGGGGACGCCGGGGTATCGGAGCACCTTTGCGTCCGGCTGGTCGAACTCCTGACCGCAGACATGCTCCCTGCCATCCCCCGCACCCGGATCGGCGCTGCCGGTGAGATCATTCCCCTCGCCCACCTGGGTGGGGCGCTCACCGGATCGGGGGAATTCCTGGTAAACGGTGCGGCCGTTGACGCCGTCGACGTGCTGTCGGCCGCCGGAATGAAGCCGTACTCGTTGGGGACCAAGGAAGGTGTGGCGTTGATTCAGGGGATACCCGTCACCACTGCCCTCGCCATCCTTCGAGCGAACGACGCCCGGCTGCTCGCCGCGCAGGCTGTAGCCCTCACCGCCGCCGAGGTCTGCCTGGTCGGGGCCAGCCGCGACCCCTTCGACCCGGCGCTGGCCCGCGCCGACGTCGAGCTCGGCACCGTACTGGCCGCTATCCGTCAGCTCACCGGCGTCGACCCGCACCCCCGTACCCTGCAATCGCCGCTCTCCTTCAGGGTGCTCGGGGCGGCGGTGGCTCAACTGCTGCGGTCCATCGCCGCGGTGGAGGCGTCTGTTGAGCGGGCGTTGAACGGTGTCACCGATTCGCCGGCCTATCTGGACGGGCGGTTCATCGGGACGGCCGGGTTCGACGGGTTTGATCTTGCCGCGGCACTGGACGGGCTGAGGCTGTCAATGATTCACGTCGCCGAGACGTCTGCGGCGCGTGTGCACCGCCTCCTGGACGAGAAGTTCACCGGACTTCCGCGGCAGCTCTCCGGGCAGCCCGGCCTGCACGCAGGAATGGTGGTTGTGCACAAACGGACGGTCGGCGTCGTCCACGAACTGGTGGCGGCCGCCCGGCCCTCGAGCCTGGGGGCCATCGAAACGTCCTTCGGCCAGGAGGATGTCCAAAGTTTCTCGTCCGAGGCGGCGGAGGCATGCTGCCACGCTGCCACCGGGCTGCGCGACGTGCTTGCCTGTGAATTGCTGACCGTCATCCAGGGGGTGAGACTGTCCGAACGTCCGTTGGCCGCCGTCGACCCCCGCCTCAGAACTTTGGTGGGGGACGCCTCGGAGCTGCTGCCCGCCGGCACCGACGACCGTGCGTTCGGCAAGGACATCACCGTGCTGAACGATCTGTTGGCTAGCGGCTGGGGGCGTTGGGTCGCGACGGACGGGTTGTCGATGCCCGGGCGATAAAGACCGGCCTGAACATCATCTGGCCGCCGGCAGTTCCGGTGCCCTCGGGCGAGGTCAGGGCGCCGACTGCGGCGTCGACAATAGCCTGCTCGTCCCAGCCGAAGGTGGTTAATTCGGGGCTGACCAGCGACGCTAGCTCGCTGTCATCGAAGCCGAGAATCGACAGGTCGCCCGGCACCGACAGGCCGAGGTCCCGGGCGGCGCGGTAGGCGCCGAAAGCGATCGAATCGCCGAGGCAGAACAGGGCGGTGGGCCGGTGGTCCCCCACCAGCAGCTGGGCAGCGGCCTGCGCGGCGCCGTGGACCGACGACGGCGACGACGACACGGTGACCGTCAGGCCCATCGAATCCCCGAGACTTTGCGCCAGCAGTTCGGCGGGCCGGCCCGGAGTGGACGGCAGGGTGGGTGCGAGCAGGCCGACTGAGCGATGCCCCAGATCGGCGAGGTGCTGCAGCGCGGTGCCCACGCCGTATTCGTTGTCGAAGAGGACACTTTCCGATTCAGGGCGGGCCGTGAGCGCGTCCCCGATCGATACGATGCGGGTTTGGCTGGGGACATCGGCCCAGTAGCTCGCCGACGGATCCACCGGCAGCGCGATCACCCCGTCGACGCGCTGCGCCGCCAGGGAGCGGAGCACTTCCTCTTCGCGCTGGGGCGAGCCGTCGACGTCGGCAATGATTGACGACAGCTCCTGCGCCCTGAGGGCCTCGGACAGCATCACGGCCAGCCCCTGACGCCACAGGTCGCGGAGTGATCCGACGATGGCGACGTTGCCGCTGCGCCCGCTCGCGAGAGCCCGGGCAATGGGATCGGCCGAATAGCCGAACTCCTCGGCAATGGCACGCACCCGCGCCTGCGTGGCCTCAGAGCCCCGCAAGCCACGCAGCGCATAGGACGTCGCGGCCTTCGACAATCCGGCGGCGTCGGCGATGTCCTGGAGTGTTTTGCGTTGGGCCCCGGTCATCAGACCAGCATACGTGCGACCCGGCCCGCGGTGCCCCGGGCGTTCTCCCCGGGGTTCGGTTGACAAAGGCTCGTGTGAACCGGTTCAATAAATGATGTGAACCGGTTCACTTCTTCAGTGTGCTGAGCAATTCACACCTCATTCGATCATTCCGCGAAAGGGCAGCATGCGCACCGATTGCCACCAGCACCTGTGGCCGACTGCGTTCGTCGATGCACTCCGCAACCGCACCCAGACCCCCCGACTGAACGGCTGGGAGCTGCTCATCGACGGCGAGGCACCCTACGCCGTCGACCCCCTCGCCCATGACACCGACGTCCGCCGGACCCGCGAAACCCGGGAGGGGAAGGACCAGGTGCTGCTGTCGCTCTCAAGCCCCCTGGGCATCGAGCACCTACCCTTCGACGAAGCACGTGAGCTGATCGATATCTGGCACAGGTCGGCACTCGAATTGGGCGACCCGTTCCTGGTCTGGGCTGCGACGCCGGTGAGCGAGTTCGACCTCGACGGCCTGGCCCAGATTCTGGATCATGACCGGGTGGTGGGGCTGCAGCTGCCCGCCACCGCGCTGGCCGACCCTGACGCAATCCGCCGGATGCGGCCGGTCCTCGACGTGGTGCAGGCGGCCGACAAGCCGCTCCTGATCCATCCCGGGCCGGCCCCGGTCACCGCCGGAACCCCGTCCTGGTGGCCAGCCCTGGTGCCGTATGTTGCCCAGTTGCACGCCTCCTGGCTGGCCTGGCACGCGGTGGGCCGCGCCCAGCACCCCACACTCCGGGTCGCCTTCGTGGCCCTGGCCGGGCTCGCGCCACTGCACCACGAACGTCTCGCTGCGCGCGGCGGCACGTTTGGCGCCGTCGACCCGCTGGTCTATTACGAAACTTCCTCCTACGACACCCGGGCGATTGATGCGACCATCCGGGTGGTCGGCGTCGACCCGATCATTCACGGCTCCGACCGGCCCTACGCCGAGCCACGCGACCCGGGCCTCGGGCATGCCTTCACCCACGCGCTTTTCTCCGCCAACCCTCAGCATCTCCTGAAAGGAACTCCACGATGACCACTGCACCTCCCCAGGGCCTCGCCCTCACTGAATCAGACGTTCCTGCCCTGCCCGGGCGCACCCTCAGCCAGAAGGAACTGCAGGACTGGGTCACCACCCTCGCTGCCCGCCCCGAGCTGTGGGAACACCACATCAACCACGAGGGCGGCGAACGCCACTATGCCTCCGTGTACCGGGACTCCAACATCGACGTCTGGCTGCTGTGCTGGAATACCCAGGACGACACCGGCTGGCACGATCACGACATCTCCTCCGGCGCCGTCGTCGTCACCCAGGGAGCCGTCACTGAAGCCAACCCGCGGATGAATGGCGAACCCGTCCGGCGCGTTGTGGAGGCCGGCAGGTCCTTCTCCTTCGGGCCTGACCACGTGCACCGGATGGGCGGGTCCGTGGACGGGTCCGTCTCCATCCACGCCTACTCCCCGCCGCTGTGGCGGATGGGGCAGTACGCGATCGGCCGCAACGGGGTGATCCGCCGCATGTCGGTGAGCTACGCCGATGAGCTGCGGCCCATGGACGACGAAAGCGTCATTGAGAAGTACAAGCAGCTCCAGTCAGTCACCGACGAACTGGCGCGCTAGGGTTCGATCGCTTCCTGCCCTAGAACCCGGCGAGGCCCGGCAGTAGCGCCTGCGCTGCGGCCAGGTCCTCCCCCAGCGGCCGGTCCTCCTGGCTCGGG
>NZ_ALPM01000069.1:0-48378 GCF_000294595.1 Arthrobacter sp. TB 23
CCCGCGCCGGAGCGGTCCCGAGCCGCTGGGGTGCCATCCGCAGCGCCCTGACCGCAGCAACTGCTTCGAGCGCGACGACGACGGGAGCCTCCGCAGCGAACTGGCGCAGCAGGCGAGCGCCCTGCGTGGCGAAACCGGCGTGCTCCTCAAGGCCCAGCGAGACGTTGATCCCCGGCCCGTTCACCGGCGTCGCCGCGGTACGCAGGATCGACAGCACATCCTGGGCGACGTACTCGGCAATCATGAGGCCAGAACTTCCCCGGGGACCCGTCGAGAGGAAAGACGGGAGACTGCTCAGCTCCGGTCGGAACAGGTGGGACAGCCTGGCCGCGGACAGTGAAATCACCGGGTAGACAGCCGTTCGGGTGCTGTCCAGCGCCGCCGCCAGCATGGCCAGATGGAATTGGCCGTGATGGAACAGGCCGTCGGTGGTCATCAGCGGGTTCTCCGCCGCACCGTTCAGCTCGGTTTCCAGGATGGAGCGCAACCGCTGGAGGGCATCGAGCGCCGGGGCGTGCACCTGGGGCAACGCCCTGAGGGCGAAAGGATCCTGCAGCCTGGCCGGCGCGGCCGGCGTATCGGGCCCGGTCAGGCGCCGCATCGCCGCCGCCACCGCCACCTGGTGCGGGTGCACCCTCGCCCGGTGAACCGCCTCGGCATACGGTTCGTCTGAGCCCTCCAGCGCCAGCATGGTCAGCGACGCCACCACCAGCGCACTCTTCATCAGCTGCTCCATGGCAACGGCACCCTGCGTCGCTGTGGCGAGGGTCAGTGCGCTGGAGCTCATGAACGGCAGCGAATCGGTGTCCTCGAACTGCACCGGGGCGATTCCCCCCAGCCGCCACGGCCGGTCCCCACTCAGGGTCAGTGCCAGCTCAGCCATGGCCGCCAGATCCCCGGTGCCGAGGCCGCCCAGACTGTGAATGGTGGCGACCGATCCATTGTCGAGGGCTTGCAGCAACCCCTTCACGACACCGGGACTGATACCGGACCCGCCGGCGAGGAACTGGTTGAGCCGGATTGCCATGGCAGCACGAACCGTGGTCTCCGCATCGACTCGACCAGCCCCCGCACAGTGGCTCAGCAACAGGCGCCGCGCATGAGCTGCCCGCCGCTCAGACGGCGACCGGCCCGGCTCCACATTCAGGGCGCGATTTGCGCCGACGCCGGTATTGGCGCCATATACCCGCCCCGATTCGCGGGCCTGAACCAATTGTTCTTGGGACCGCTGCAGGCCGTCGATAATGCCGTCGGGAACCTTTACCCGGGAGGAACCAGTTGAAATAGTAATAAGATCGTCAAGTGTCAGCGAGGCGCCGTCCAGCACCACCCGGTCGATGTTGTCCTCGGAAGTCATGGGTGAACCGTCGTCCTTTATCTATCGATATGTAAGTCTTCTCACATATCGGGGTGACTGTCTATTCATTCGCTGAAACTATGAATCAACTTATTCACTGCCTGCTATTGAGGCTGGTGCCAAGGAAACTGGAGAGCCACCGTGATTACGTTCGACAAGGTAAGCAAGACTTTTCCGGATGGCACCCTCGCCGTCGACAACCTGAACTTTGAATTGCCCACCGGCAAGATCACCGTCTTTGTGGGCCCCTCCGGCTGTGGCAAAACCACCTCACTGCGCATGATCAACCGCATGATCGAGCCGACCGGCGGCCGCATCCTGATCGATGGTCAGGACGTCACCCAGCAGGACGCGGCCCTGCTGCGTCGGTCCATCGGGTACGTCATCCAGCATGCGGGTCTCTTCCCGCACCGCACAGTGATTGAAAATGTCATGACCGTGCCCAATCTGATCGGAACCGACAAGAAGAAGTCGCGGGCCACTGCCATGGAGCTGCTGCTTCGGGTGGGGCTCACCGAGAGCATAGCCAACAAATACCCGGTACAGCTCTCGGGCGGTCAGGAACAGCGCGTGGGAGTTGCTCGCGCCCTTGCCGCCGATCCCCCCGTGATGCTGATGGACGAACCCTTCAGCGCCGTCGACCCCATTGTCCGCGCCGGCCTGCAGACCGAATTCCTGCGGCTGCAGGGCGAGCTGGGCAAAACGATTGCGTTCGTGACGCACGACATCGACGAGGCCATCAAGCTCGGTGACATGGTCGCCGTCTTCAGGGAAGGCGGGCATCTTGCCCAGTACGCCGCCCCGCAGGAGCTGCTGGAAAACCCGGCCAACGACTTCGTGGCCGATTTCGTGGGCCGGGACCGCGGCTTCCGCAGCCTGTCCTTCGACTCCTCCGAGGTGCTCGAGCTGGACCCCGTGGATTCGGTACGGGTGGGCAATGAAGTGCTGGTCCTCGACGACGCCGGGCGCCCCCTTGGCTGGGCCGGCCCGGGAATCGCCGACGAAAACTCGCCCCTCTCGGTCGCTGGCACCTTCACCGCTGCGGATTCCCTGCGGGTGGTGACCGACCTGGCGATCAGCTCTCCCGTCGGCATCGCGGTCCGGGTCAATGCATCGGGTGTGGCCGACGGCGTCATCCGGCATCCGAGCCTGGTCCGCCAACTGGATGAACGACGTCGGCTGCGCGCGGGGACCACCGCATGATCGACTACATTTCCGGCAACCGGGAGATCATCTGGACCGCCTTCCAGGAGCACCTGTATCTGGCGTTGATCCCCGTCATCCTGGCGGTCTTCATCTCGCTGCCACTGGGGTATCTGGCGGTCCGCTACAAGAAGCTCTACTACCCGCTGGTCAACATCAGCAGCATTCTCTACGCAATCCCTTCGCTGGCCCTGTTTCTCCTGTTGCCACCGATTATCGGTACCGGCGTCCTGTCCCCCCTGAACATCATCATCGCGCTCACCGTTTACAGCGTTGCGCTCATGGTCAGGGTGGTGGCCGACGGCCTGAACTCGGTTGATCCGGCCATCACCCAGGCCGCCACCGCCATGGGTTACCGCCGGGTCAAGCGCCTCCTACGGGTGGAACTGCCGATCGCCCTGCCGGTCATGCTGGCCGGACTCCGGGTTGCGACGGTTGCGAACGTGAGCATCGTCAGCGTTGGTGCGCTCATCGGCGTCGGCGGGCTGGGTGCCCTGTTCCTCCGCGGGCTGCAGCTCGATTACCTGGCACCGATCTGGGTGGGAATCATCCTGTCGGTGCTGCTGGCGGCCACCTGCGACATCATCATTGTGCTGGTTCAACGACGATTCACGCCCTGGGTGCGTGCGGGAGGACGAGCCTGATGGACTACCTCGAATATCTGCTGGATCCCGAGCACTGGGATCTCGCCATGAACGGGAACATCCCGTCACTCGTCGTCGAGCACCTCTATTACACGGTCCTGACGCTCGTCATCGCCGCACTGATCGCCATCCCGGTGGGGTTGTACATCGGCCACACGGGCAGGTTCTCGTTTGTGGCGATCAACGCGGGGAACGCCGGCCGGTCACTGCCGACCCTGGGCCTGATCATCCTGCTGGTGACGGTGATCGGCTTCGGGCTGCTGCCGGTGGTGATTGCCCTGGTGATCCTCGCCATTCCGCCCATCCTCACATCAACCTACGCGGGGCTCCGGGCGATCAACCCCGCGTCGGTGGACGCCGCGAAGGGGATGGGCATGCGGCCCATCCAGATCCTGTTCCGGGTCGAAATTCCGATGGCGTTGCCGCTGATCCTCAGCGGTCTGCGCAGCGCCACCCTGCAGGTAGTCTCGACCGCCACCGTCGCCTCCTATGTTGGCCTCGGCGGATTGGGCAGGCTACTGGTTGACGGTCTGGCACTGAATCAGTACGACCGGGTGATTGCCGGCGCCGTCGTCGTCGCCCTGTTGGCCATCATCCTGGACCTGATCGCTTCCGGTCTGCAGCGGCTGATGGTATCCCCCGGCGTATCCGGGCGCGCACTGACCCGGTCCTCCAACAAACCCGTGACCACCCCCGCGGAGACGTCACCAGCGCCTGCGGGATAAGCTTGTAAAACCTGACCGAAAGGCACGACCCATGATTAAGAAACGCTCAACCAAACTGATGAGTAGCGTTGCGCTCTTCGGAGCAGCGGCCCTCGCTCTGTCCGCTTGTGGCGGCGATCCGCTTGAGTCCGACGCCGGCGGAGAGTCAGTTGACGCAGAGACCATCGCGATTGGCTCAGCAAACTTCCCCGAAAGCGAACTCCTCGCCGAGATGTATGCGCAGGTGCTGGAAGCCGAAGGCATCGAGGTGGAGCGTAGCTTCAACATCGGTGCACGCGACCTGTACCTGGCGGCGCTCGAGGACGGGTCGATCGACCTGCTCCCCGAGTACAACGGTGCACTGTACTCATCCCTCGTGGAGGGTGGCGCCCCCGAGGGTGTGACCAGCCCCGAAGAAGTGTACGACGCCATGGTTGAGGTGCTGCCCGAGGGCATCATCGCACTGGAACAGTCCGAGGCCGAGGACAAGGACACCCTTGCGGTTCTCCCGGAGACCGCCGAGGAGCTCGGCCTGGAAACGATGGACGATCTGACCGACATTGCTGGTGAGCTCACGCTCGCAGCCGGTCCCGAATTTGTCGAGCGCTACCAGGGGCTGATCGGCCTTGAAGAGGTTTACGGCATCGTGTTCGCCGAGTTCCGTCCCCTGGACGCCGGTGGACCGCTGACCCGCGAAGCACTTTTGAGCGGCGAAATTGATGTAGCCAACATCTTCAGCACCGACTCGACGATTGAGACCGAGTCTCTGGTGGTCCTCGAGGACACCCAGAACCTGTTCCTGTCCCAGAACATCGTGCCGATCGTGCGCGAGGCCAAGGTGACCGATGCGGTAACTGAATCGCTCAACGCGGTGTCGGCTGCCCTCACCACCGAGAACCTGACCGAGTACCTCGCACGGGTTCAGGTCGACAAGGAGTCCAGCGCGACTGTCGCCACGGCCTTCCTTGAAGAGTACGACCTGCTGTAGGTAGCGATTGCCCATCCCGGCTTCGGCCGGGATGGGCCTTGCTCTTTCTGTCAGCCCTTTCACCCGAGCGCCCTGAAAGTAAACCAGTGACCACACAGCGCTCGGCCGCCACCGCGGCAGTCATCAACCTGCTCCCCGGAGTATTGGTTATGGCCGCCGCCGTCGCCCTCTCCCTCTTCATTGCCAGCCTCCAGGGCTTCATCGGCGCCCTGGTGGTTGCCCTCGCCCTCGGCCTGCTGGTCCGCAACACCGGGCTGTTCCACCCGCGGATCCGGCCCGGCATTCAACGGGCCACCAAACGGTTCCTGCGGCTCGGCGTCGTCGTTCTGGGCTTGCAACTCTCCCTTCCCGAGATCCTGGGCCTCGGGTTCCCCGTCCTCGCCCTGATCATTGCGTCGGTGTTTATCAGCTTCCTGTTCACGCGGTACATCGGTGAACGGCTGGGACTCAGCCGGGCCGCGTCGACCCTGATGGCGGCCGGGTTCTCCATTTGTGGCGCGTCGGCGATCGCTGGCATGCAGAGCATTGTGAACGCCGACGACGACGAAGTGGCCAGTGCCATCGCCATGGTCACCCTGTATGGGTCGGCCGTGATCCTGGGGCTGCCGCTCATCAGCAACCTGCTGGGGCTCTCCCCTGAAACGTTTGGTATCTGGTCCGGGCTCGCCGTCCACGAGGTGGCCCAGGTGGTGGCGACCGCCAGCACTGCGGGGGCTGTGGCGCTCGCCGTCGCGACCGTGGTGAAACTTGGCCGGGTGGTGCTGCTGGCCCCCGTGGCTGCGTTTGTCTCCATCGGTATCCGGCGGGCCGAGGGCGCCCAGCCGTCAGTTCCGGGGCGGGTGGCGCCGATCGTGCCGCTGTTCGTGGTCGGATTTCTGGCCCTGGTGCTCCTGCGCTCCACCGGGGTGGTCCCCGAGCCCGTTCTGGACGCCGCCTCGCTGACGGCCACCCTGCTGCTGGCCGCCGCGATGTTTGGCCTCGGCACCGGGATCGACATTCCACACCTGGCACGCACCGGCGGGAAAAACCTTGCGCTGGGCGGCATCTCGACCGTGTTCCTTGGCGGCATCACCCTCGCTGGCGCAGTACTTGTCACCGCCTAGGTTCTGGCCTGGTCCGTTCCTGAGTCCCACCCCGGTTTTTTAGTGAGGAACCTGGACATCGGAGGCAAGATTTCCCTCACCGATGTCTAGGTTGACCTGACCTGTCTGGGTTGCTCACCATAACGACGGCGGCGCGAGCTGCACTGACCTAGCGGAGGCCCGTCTTGCGACTCAGGGCCAACTCGATCAGCTCGTCGATCAGCTCCGTATAGGTGAGACCGGACTTGGCCCACATCTGCGGATACATGCTGATTGGCGTGAAGCCCGGCATGGTGTTGATCTCGTTGATGATCAGACCGCCGGACGGGGTGTAGAAGAAGTCGACCCGGGACAGACCCTCTGCACCGACGGCGTCGAACGCTGCGGCGGCAAGCGCCCGGACCTGCTCGCTGGTGGCTGGCGGCAGGTCGGCCGGGCAGCTCAGTTCGGCGGCGGCGCCGTCGACGTATTTGGCTTCGAAGTCGTACCAGTCGTGCTCCCCTGGCTGGACAGCGATTTCCCCGGGCAGCGACGTCCGCGGTTCGTTGGTGCCGCGACCCTGCAGCACAGCAACCTCGATTTCCCGACCGATGATGCCCGCCTCCACGAGCACCTTGGGATCGAACTCCCGGGCAGCCTCGATGGCGGCGGCAAGATCAGATTCCGAAGCGACCCGCGTGATCCCCATCGAGGATCCGGCGCGGGCAGGCTTGACGAAGGAGGGAAACCCCAGGGCCGCCGCTCGCCCGAGGCACCCGTCACGGTCGTTGGCCCACTGCCGGTCAGTGATGACCTCATAGGGTCCCACCGTCAGACCGGCGGCGGCGAAAACCACCTTCATGTAGTGCTTGTCCATGCCCACAGCAGAGGCCAGCACACCGGCGCCAACATAGCGGATGTCGGCCATTTCGAGCAGGCCCTGCAGCGTGCCGTCCTCACCGAATGGGCCGTGCAGCAGGGGCACGACGACGTCGATCCCGCCGAGGCTGCGCGGCATCTGTTCGGCCGCGGTCACCATCAGCTCAGTGGATGCAAGGTTCTGGCCAGCCCCTGACGCTGCCAGGACCAGGGACTCGTCAGAGGTGTGGACCTCGGGAAGCGTTGCCGAACGAAGGGACCACTGGGACGGGTCACCCGACACCTGAACCCACTGGCCGTTCTTGGCGATCCCTACCGGAATGATCTCGTACTTATCCCGGTCGATCGCCTCGAGCACGCCGGCCGCGGTGATGCAGCTGACCGCGTGTTCACTGGATCGTCCACCGAAGAGCACGAGCACCCGCGGCCGA
Source organism: Arthrobacter sp. TB 23 (assembly GCF_000294595.1). Lineage (NCBI taxonomy): Bacteria > Bacillati > Actinomycetota > Actinomycetes > Micrococcales > Micrococcaceae > Arthrobacter > Arthrobacter sp. TB 23. The sequence goes on from NZ_ALPM01000069.1 coordinate 7,268, forward strand.
CGCGTCGGATCAAGACGGGCGGTTTCAGGGGGAACAACAGTCACAGTCAGCCTTCGGATTTCAGTTCGCGGGACAGTAGACGCGCCCCCAGGTCATGGACGGAGACGGTGCCCTGAAGTACCGCCACCACGTTCTCGGTGATGGGCATATCGACTCCCAGTTGGCCCGCAAGATCAAGGACGGCCTGAGCCGATTTGATCCCCTCGGCCGTCTGGTTCATCTTCCCGGTGACCTCATCGAGGGTCAGTCCGTGGCCCAGCAACCGGCCAGCAGTGTGGTTACGGGACAACGGCGAGGAGCAGGTGGCGATCAGGTCGCCCATCCCGGCGAGGCCGGCCATCGTCTCAGCTTCCCCACCCAGAGCCACAGCGAGCCTGGTGGTTTCCGCGAGTCCACGGGTAATCACTGAAGCCTTGGTGTTATCGCCCATCTGCTTGCCTTCGCAGATTCCGACGGCAAGGGCAATCACGTTCTTGACGATCCCGCCGATCTCCACGCCAACCACGTCGGGGTTGGTGTAGGGCCTGAAGTATCTGGCGGTGCAGGCGGCGGCAATCCACGCGGCCACTTGCTCATCCGGACAAGCCACCACCGATGCGGTGGGTTCCTGACGTGCGATTTCCAGCGCCAGGTTAGGCCCCGAAACGACGGCAATGCGGTCAGCTGGCATCTCCAGTTCGGCAGCAATGACCTGGCTCATGCGGGCATCGGAGCCCACCTCGAGTCCCTTCATCAGCGAGACCACCACCGCGTCGTCGCGCAGGAGGTGTTTCCACGCCTGGAGCTGGGGCCTCAGCGACTGGGCGGGAACGGCGACGGCGACCAGTTCAGCGCCGTCGAGCACCTCGGCAATGTCGGTGGAACAGGTGATGTTCTCGGGCAGCACCGTGTCGGCGAGATACCTGCTGTTGCGCCTGGTGGTGTTGATCTCCTCGGCCACGTCCTCGCGGCGGGCCCACAGGCGCACCTGCGTACCGTGTGGGGCACCGGCGTCGGCCAGGATCTTCGCGAAGGTGGTCCCCCAACTGCCGGCGCCCAGGACGGCGACGACGGCTGGCGGTGTCCGGGTCACGAGTTCTCCTCAGGCTTGCTCTCGAAATTCCTGCCGGTGCTTTTCTGGTGTTTGTCCGCCGGGTTCCAGCGTTCGGTGGGCGGTGCTTCCTGACGCAATTCGGCGACCAGCGCGGTCAGCGCGTCGAGAATCCGCTCGGTTCCGGTGTCCAGCACTGTCTTGGTGATGGGCTTGCCCATGAGGTCGGAGAAGTCGACCGGGTCCCCAACCACCACCCGGGAGGTCTTCCGGGGAAAGAGGTAGAAGCGTTTCGCGTACCGGGGAAACACCTCGTGGGCTCCCCAGTGGGCAAGCGGGACGATCGGAGCGCCGGTCTGCAATGCGAGCCGCGCGGCGCCGGTCCGGCCCTTCATGGGCCACATGTCGGGATCCCGCGTCAGGGTGCCCTCCGGGTACACCACAATGCCGCCGCCGGAGCTGATTGCTTCACGCGCTGCCTCAAGCGATCTGTTGGCGCCGGCAGTGGTCCGATCTACCGGTACCTGCCCGGTAGCACGGAGGATCCAGCCCATGACCGGCACCTTGAACAGCGACGCCTTGGCAAGGAAATGCGGTGTCACCTTCTGATTGAACAGAAAATGTCCGATCACCACCGGGTCAATCTCGGTGATGTGGTTGGGGCACACAATGAACCCGGTGTCCCGCGGCAGCTTCTCCGCACCCGACCACTCCTTCGACATCAACGTGTTCATGATGGGACGCACTGTGACGGAGAGCACGGCGAACGTGGCGCGGGACCTTCTGGATTCAGTCATAAACGAGTGCCGCGAGCCTAGCGGCCGCCCTCCACCGATGCCACAGCAGCGTCGGTCACAGGAGCGTCGGTCGCAGCGGCGTCTGATTCAGCAGCGTCCGTCACAGGAGCGTCCGGTTCAGCAGTATCAGAGGAGATATCGAAATCGGCTCCCAGGCCTTCGAGCTTGTCCTGGAAACGTTCGTAGCCGCGGTTGATCAGCTCGATGCCGGTCACCCGTGACGTGCCCTTCGCCGCGAGGGCGGCGATGAGGTGGCTGAAGCCGCCGCGCAGGTCGGGGATATCAATGTCCGCGCCATGCAGCTGCGCCGGACCGGAAATGACCGCCGAGTGGAGGAAGTTCCGCTGCCCAAACCGGCACGGGACGCTACCCAGGCATTCGCGGTGTACCTGGATGTTGGCACCCATCCGGATCAGCGCATCGGTGAAGCCGAAACGGTTCTCGTAGACGGTCTCGTGAACAATCGACACGCCCTCCGCCTGGGTGAGGGCGACGACGAGCGGCTGCTGCCAGTCGGTCATGAACCCGGGGTGCACATCGGTTTCCAGGACCAGTGGGGACAGCTTTCCGCCGGGATGGTAGAAACGGATGCCGTCGTCGTCGACGTCGAACGCTCCACCGATCTTTCGGTAGGTATTCAGGAAGGCGGTCAGATCGAGCTGACGCGCACCCTCAACATAGATGTCACCCTGGGTGACCAGCGCTGCTGATGCCCAGGATGCGGTTTCGTTGCGGTCGGAAATGGCCTTGTGGTTGAAGCCACTCAGCTCGCTGACGCCCTCGATGCGGATGGTGCGGTCGGTCTGCACCGTGATGATCGCGCCCATTTTCTGGAGGACGGCGATCAGGTCCATGATTTCGGGTTCGACGGCGGCACCCTTGAGTTCGGTGATGCCCTCCGCCCGGGTAGCGGTCAGCAGTACCTGCTCGGTGGCACCGACGCTCGGGTACGGCAGTTCGAGCTTCGCGCCGTGCAGACCCTTGGGCGCCGAAATGGAGATGCCACCGGGACGCTTGTCCACGACGGCGCCGAAGTTGCGCAGCACCTGCATGTGGTAGTCGATCGGGCGGTCGCCGATTTTGCAGCCGCCCAGGTCGGGGATGAAGGCTTCCCCGATGCTGTGCATCAGGGGGCCGCAGAAGAGGATGGGGATGCGTGAGTCGCCGGCGTGGGCGTCGATGTCCTTGGACTGGGCCATCTTTGCGCCCTTGGGGTCCATGCTCAGGTCACCGGTGACGGGGTCCTTGGTGACCTCAACGCCGTGGAGCTTCAAAAGGCTGGTGACAACCTCGACGTCCTTGATCTCAGGGACATTCCGCAGGACCGAGGGAGCATTACCCAGCAGGGTCGCCACCATCGCTTTGGGCACCAAGTTTTTGGCTCCACGAACGGAGACCTTGCCGGTCAGAGGGACTCCACCACGAATGGTCAGCACGCTTCCCATGAACACCTATTTTCTTCGATTTGCACACAACAGAGATTGCCCCCAAAGCAGCAATTGCCTCCCGCTAAGCATAGGAGCATGTCTAGGAAGACTGAAATAGACTCCCCGGGGCTACTGTCGAAAACTCTCGATCTGCACCATTCATTCCCCGCCGTTCCGCAGGAAAGGTCCGCCGCCGATGACCTTGCTCACCGTCGGGCGTGCCTCAGGTGCGCATGGGGAGGGTCTTCGGCTTCCACGCCGGGCGGGAGGCCTCATATCTGGTGATGGTTTCCTCGTGGGTCAACGTCAGACCGATGTCGTCGAGGCCCTCCAGCAACCGCCAGCGGGTGTAATCATCGATCTGGAACGGAGCCGTCACGCTGCCGCAGCTGACGGTGCGTTCCTCCAGGTTGACGGTGACCTCGGTGCCGGGATGATTCTCGAGGACCTTCCAGATCAGCTCAATGTCATCCTGGGCCAGCTGCGCCGCGACCAGACCCTGTTTGCCGGAGTTGCCGCGGAAAATGTCGGCGAACCGGGACGCCAGCACGGCCTTGAACCCGTAGTCCTTCAGCGCCCAGACCGCGTGTTCACGAGAGGAGCCGGTACCGAAATCCGGCCCCGCGACAAGGACCGAACCGGCGCTGAACGGAGCCTGGTTGAGGATGAAGTTCGGGTCCTTCCGCCACTCGGCGAACAGGGCATCCTCGAACCCGGTCCTCGTGATGCGCTTCAGGTACACCGCCGGGATGATCTGGTCGGTGTCGATATTGCTCTGGCGCAGCGGCACGCCGATTCCGGTGTGGGTGATGATCTTTTCCATGGGAAGCTCCTAGGCGGCGTTCGCGGCTGAGGCAACGACGTCGTCGTGCTGGCCTGTTGTGGCGGGCGGCAATGGCTCGAGATCGGACGGCGAGCTGAGGGTTCCGCGGACCGCGGTGGCGGCGGCGACCACCGGGGACACCAGGTGGGTGCGGCCACCCTTGCCCTGCCGGCCCTCGAAGTTGCGGTTCGACGTCGATGCGCACCGCTCCCCCGGCGCCAGCTGGTCCGGGTTCATGCCCAGACACATTGAGCAGCCAGCGAAACGCCATTCCGCGCCGAAGTCCTTGAACACCTGGTCCAGGCCCTCGGCCTCGGCATCGAGGCGAACCCGGGCCGACCCGGGAACCACCATCATGCGGATGTTCGGGTCCTTGACCCGGCCGCGGATGATGTCGGCGGCAATCCGCAGGTCCTCGATCCGGCTGTTGGTGCAGGAGCCAAGGAACACGGTGTCCACCCTGATGTCTTTCATGGGGGTGCCGGCGTCCAGTGCCATGTACTCGAGGGCACGTTCGCAGGCCGCCTTGTCATTCTCGTCGGCGAAATCGTCAGGGGACGGCACGGCCTGCGACAGTGAGACACCCTGGCCGGGGTTGGTACCCCAGGTGACGAAGGGCTCCAGCTCATCGGCGTCGAGGAACACTTCGGCGTCGAACACGGCGTCGTCGTCGGTACGCAGCGTCCTCCAGTTCTCGACGGCGGCATCCCAGTCCTCGCCCTGCGGTGCGTGGGGCTTGTCTTTCAGGTACTCAAAGGTGGTGTCGTCCGGGGCGACCATGCCGGCACGGGCGCCGGCCTCGATGGACATGTTGCAGATGGTCATCCGCGCTTCCATGGACAGCGCACGGATGGCAGAGCCACGGTATTCGAGCACATAGCCCTGCCCGCCGCCGGTGCCGATCTTGGCGATGACCGCAAGGATGATGTCCTTGGAGGTCACACCGGGCTTCAGGGTGCCCTCGACCGTGATGGCCATGGTCTTGAACGGCTTGAGCGACAGGGTCTGGGTGGCCATCACGTGCTCCACCTCTGAGGTGCCGATGCCGAGCGCCAGGGCACCAAACGCCCCGTGGGTGGAGGTGTGCGAATCGCCGCAGACCACCGTCAGGCCCGGCTGGGTGAGGCCCAGCTGCGGGCCGATGATGTGAACGATGCCCTGTTCAGCGTCGCCCAGTGAATGCAGGCGCACCCCAAACTCTTTGCAGTTCGCGCGGAGGGTTTCGATCTGGGTGCGGCTGGTGAGGTCAGCGATCGGCTTGTCGATGTCCCAGGTGGGGGTGTTGTGATCCTCGGTGGCAATGGTGAGGTCCGGCCGGCGCAGCGGGCGACCCGCCAACCGCAGCCCCTCGAAGGCCTGCGGAGAGGTGACTTCATGGACCAGGTGGAGATCGATGTAGAGCAGGTCCGGCTGGGATTCGGCACCCTGCACCTCGCCCTTGCGCACAACGTGTGCGTCCCAGACCTTCTCTGCGAGCGTGTTGCCCATGACCGGTTTCCCTTCGGAGCTCTTCTACTGACGTCTCGGACGGATGCATCCCAAAAAAGTTACATCCCAGACAGTTGCCCAGACAGTTGCATCTCAAATGCTGAGACGGCAATATCATCCTATGGACAATATTAGCGGTGTAGGTGTGATAGACAAAGCGGCGACCGTGCTCGACGCCCTCGAAGCGGGTCCCACCACCCTGGCGCAGCTCGTGGCGGCAACCGGGCTGGCCCGTCCCACTGTGCATCGCCTGGCGCAGGCCCTGGTTCATCACCGGCTGGTCAGCCGCGATATTCAGGGCCGCTTTGTGCTCGGCAGCCGCCTGGTTGAACTGGCTGCCGCTGCCGGTGAGGACCGGTTGATTGCATCGGCGTCCCCCGTCCTGCTGCACCTGCGGGACGTGACCGGTGAGAGCGCGCAGCTGTTCCGTCGGCAGGGCGAGTGGCGTGTTTGCGTGGCGTCGGCAGAACGCCCGATCGGTCTCCGCGACACCATCCCGGTGGGCACCCAGCTCTCCATGAAAGCTGGCTCCGCGGCCCAATGCCTGCTGGCCTGGGAAGACCACGACCGCCTCCTCAAAGGATTACAGGAAGCCCGGTTCACCCCGACGGTACTGGCCGGAGTACGACGTCGGGGCTGGGCCCAGAGCCTCGGCGAACGGGAGGCGGGGGTTGCCTCGGTTTCAGCGCCGGTCAGGGGGCCATCGGGACGGGTGATCGCGGCGGTGTCCATCTCGGGACCAATGGAGCGGTTGACCCGTCAGCCCGGACGCATCCACGCTCAAGTGGTCCTCAACGCTGCCCAGCAGCTCACCCACGCCGTCGGCAAAACCGCCGACTGATCGCCTCGAAGCCCGCACCTCGATAGGGTGTGGCATGACTGAGGGTGTGGCATGACTGAGGGTGTGGCATGACTGAGGGTGTGGCATGACTGAATATGCAATCTTCCTCCGTGGAGTCAACGTCGGCGGAATCATCCTCAAAATGGCTGACCTGCGCGCCGCCGTCGAGACACTCAACGTCAGCAGGGTGACAACGCTCCTGGCGTCAGGCAACGTCACATGTACCACCGATCTGGCAGCTGATGAGCTCAAGGAGTCGGTTGAGAGGCTGCTGCGCGTTACCTTCGGGTATGACGCGTGGGTGGTGATCATCGAGGCCGGCAGGCTGCGCGAACTGGTGGAGGCCTGTCCTTTTCCCGCCGACGACCCCGCTAACCACACCTATCTCACCCTGTCCTCGGATGCGGCTGCGCTCGCCGATCTCGTGGAAGCGAGCGCAGGACTTGAGCCGGGCCTGACAGTGCTGGGTCCCGAGGCCGCCACCTGGTGGGCGCCGCGTGGTGGAACCCTTGAGTCTCCACTGAGCAAGCTGACCGCCAAGCCGCGGTTCAAGAACTCGACCACCACCCGGAATCTGAGGACCCTGCAGAAGGTACTTGCGGCCTTCAACGCCTAGCCCGGTCAGGTTTAGCCGGGTCAGGTTCAGCCGGGTCAGGTTTAGCCGGGTCCAGTCCTAGCCCCGGCCGCGAGCTGCGGTGACAGCCTTCCGGAACCCGTTGTACCTGGTGATCTCGGCCTCGACCGGAGCCACCACGTCCCGCGCGGCGACCTGGGCCACCGCGGCGTGGAGCCGCCGTCGTGCGCGGCGTCCCCGCGAACCAGCCGACACTTTGGCTGCAACAGCAGAGAGCAACGACACCGCGATTCCCAGTACCGCTCCCCCGATCGCCAGCAGCGTGGGCAGCGGGAAGCCCTCAACCATCGGCGTCTCGGGTGCTGGGAGCTGCAGGAAGCCCAGCGCGGCGAGCACGCCAAGCCATCCCAGCCCGGCGACAGCCGTAGCGAACAGCAGCCATTGCAGCAGGCCGATCACCGGCCACCACCAGGACCGTGTACCCCAGCGAAGGTCGGTTTGCGCGATGGCCTGGTCCAGTCCGTCGGCGAGTGATTCGTTCGCCCCCTGGGCTGCACCGCGGATCTGCTCGCGCCAGGGTCCGCTGACCGTTTGGGCTGCAGCGTCGGCGTACTCCCGCAGTGCCCCGTCCATGGCGGCGCGTTGCGCCGGTCCCGGGGTGGGCAGTGAGGTGCGATTGACTGCTGCGTTCACATCCGACCGGCGCAGGTTCAGGCGACGCAGCGGGTCGGGCCTAAGCTTGCCCAGCCAGCGGGTGACCGGCCACCCCGTCGCGGCGTGGGCGTCCCGCCGGTAGGAACCTACGACCGCATCGACCACCGTCTCGGTGCCGACGGCTCCAGCCAGCCGCTCCACCAGCCGTGACCGTGCCGCTTTGGGCGGCAGGACGGCGTCGGTCGGTCCAGCGTGCCCGGCCAGCTGCGTGGCAGCCGCCGTTACATCCGCCGTGAGCCGCGCAGTGGCAGCCTGCCGACGTTTTACCGTCTGCCCAATCTCCGTCACGAGCTGGTCCAGTCCGGCGCCGGTGGCAGCCGAGACCGGGTGCACTGCCACGGAGGGGAGTCCCTCGTCGGCCAGGATCCCGCGCAGCGAAGCCGTCACCTGGTCCACGTCATCCCCGATCAGGCGATCGGTCTGGTTCAGCGCCATCATGGTGACGGCGCCGTGGGTGGACATGCGTCGGAGGAAGCCGTGGTGCAGGGCGGCGTCGGCGTATTTCTGTGGGTCGACCACCCAGAGCAGGACGTCGACCTGCCCGGCCAGACGCTCCACCACCTCGCGGTGGCTTGCAGCGGTGGAGTCGAAATCTGGGAGGTCCAGCAGGATCAACCCGTGGCCGTCGTCCGCGGAGGTTCGCCCCCCGAAGGCCAGCCGCGAGTGATCGGGCAGTTCGTGCCGCTGGGCCACCTGCAGCCAGTCCAGGAGCGGGCCGCTGCCCTCGGATTTCCAGAGCACGGCGAGGGGTTCGGAGGTGGTGGGTCGGCGTGCCGCCACCCGCGCGACCTCGGTCCCGGTCAGCGCGTTCAGCAGTGAGGACTTGCCACTGCCGGTGGGGCCAAAAATGCCGACGACGGTGTGGGCGGCGGACAAGGAGCGGCGGCTGCTGGCACGGTCCAGCACCTCGTAGGCGGCCTTCAGGTCCTGCTCGGGGAGGCGCCCCGCGGCCAGCTCCCGTGCGGTATCCAGAGCTTCAAGCTGGTTCTGGACTGCTGACTCGGCCAGCTTGCCCTTGTGCCGGCTCACCGGCCGTGTCCTTCATCAGCGTGGCCGGCGTCGTCGTTCCCACGGTCAGGGGCATCGTCGCTGTTCAGGTCAGGCTTATCCGAACCGCGTGAGTCAAGGTCACGGGCATAGGCCCGCAGGGTGTCGGCCGGGAGCTGCCGGGCTACCGGCTCCAGCAGTGTGAGGTAGCGCTGCTGTTCGGTGAGAAGGAGCGACTCACACCGGCGCTGCAGGTTGTCGCGGGCAGATTTCGCCAGCCGTCGGACAGCGTCCTCGCCGAAGACTGCTTCGAGGAGTTTCTGCCCGACGACGGCGGAGCCACCTGCCACCCCGATCTCCAGTCCGCTCAACCCTGCGGTGGAGGCGAACACCACCACCATGAGAGCGACTGCTACGCCGTTCACGCCGAAGGACAGCATCCGGGCAGTGAAGCGCTTGTTCGCGCCCTCGGAACTGACCAGGTCCAGCAGGTCCTTCTGCCAGGCGCGGATCTCCCGCGCCACGGTGTCCGGGAAGTCGTCGCCGCGTGGCGGTAGCCCGGTGAGCAGTTCCCGGCCGGCGTCGCCGTCCCGCCAGGAATGTTCAGTCTTCTGTGCTGCCTGCGCCGCCTGTTCCACGATGACAGCGTGGAGCCCGGTCTCGATGGCCGTCTCCACGGTCACCGCCCGCGTCGGCCGACCGGTGAGGAACGAGCCCATGGCGTCGCGCACCCGGCCGACCCGCGATTCAAGGCCCCGCATGAACTCCCCCGTGCCGACAAAGTCCTGCCAGCGCGCCAACACCTCACCGCGGAGCAGTGTCCCGTCCTGGGTGGATTCGAGGATCCCCTGGAGGGCGTCGTCGTACGCGCGGGTCGCCGCATCGCGCAGCCGGAGATATTCGGTGTGCTGCTCGTCCTGAGCGTCGGCTGCGTCGTGGACCCGTCCCGCCACAGAGCGGACTGCCCCGTAGAGGGTGCGGCGGGCAATTTCCTGCCGGCCGGTGGCGTCGGCCGCCAGCGCCCGCAGCCACCGGCGGATGGGGTCAACCGCATCTGCCGGGAGCATTCCCGCCGGGTCGAGCGGCAGCTCCGGGATGATGAAGATAGGCGCGTGGCCGAGATCGGCGTTCGCCAGCAACGTGTGCAGGTCGCTGCGGACTTCCTCCTCCACCCCGGCGGGGACCCGGTCCAGGACTACGGCGAGGAGGATGTCGCGTGCCGCAGCATCGGCCAGCAGTTTCCACGGCACAGCATCGGCGTAACGGTTCGCGGTGGTGACGAAGACCCACAGATCAGCCGCTGCGAGGAGCTGGCCGGAAAGCCGCCGGTTCTCGTCGGCGATCGAGTCGAGGTCCGGGGCGTCCAGCAGCGCGAGGCCCAACGGAATCATCGGGTCGGGCCGGAGCAGTAAGGCCCCTGCACCAGCGGCCAGGGTATCGGCGGGCTGTTCGGTCCCGGGTTCGACGGCGCGTACCCGGCTCAGTGTGGCCAGGACCCGTTGGTCCGAGAACCAGTGACCATCGGCCGGGTGATGCAGCAGGACTGGTTGCCGGGTGGTGGGTCGGATGGCCCCGGAGCGGGTGACTGGATGTCCCACGATGGCGTTGACCAGGGTGGACTTTCCGGCTCCGGTGGATCCGCCGACGACGGCCAGCAGCGGGGCGTCAAGGCTGAGTAACCTCGGAAGTACATAGTCCTCGAGCTGGGCCGCGGTTGCCGACGCGTTGAGCTGGGCGCTGTCCGCGCCATGCACCGCCAGAGGAAAGGACAACCCACGCAGCGCCTCCCCTGTCTGGCGTAGCGTCGCCAGAAGCGGCTGGGCATCGGCGGCAGGAAGGGTGTCAGTCACCACCCCATTCTGCCGTACGGCTCAGGGTGCCTGCGGTAGGGCAAAGAAAAACCCCCGGAATCCATAGGATTCCGGGGGTATCTGTGACCCCAGCGGGATTCGAACCCGCGTTACCGCCGTGAGAGGGCAGCGTACTAGGCCGCTATACGATGGGGCCAGTACTGTGTGCTGTCTGGCCTGCGCCAAACGAGCTAGATGATTGTTTCACATCTGATAGATCCGGCCAAATTGTCCGGATCTAACGCTGGGGTACCAGGACTCGAACCTAGAATGTTGGTACCAGAAACCAGTGTGTTGCCAATTACACCATACCCCAATGGCACATACCGGAGCGCTCCTGACGGAGCATCCGGGCCGCGGAAACCGCTCTGCGCCGAGAGATCACTTTACCGGATGTGCGGCAGTAACTGCAAAACGCCCGCCAGTGAGGTGATCCGGCGACCTGTGAAGTCCCCGGTCCCGGCGTCACGCCGGTCCAGCCACACCCCGATCAACCCCGCAGCGTCGGCGCCCTCGGCGTCGACCACCCTGTTGTCTCCCACATAGAGGGTGCGCTCCGGCAGGGTGCCCAGCTGCCGTGCACCTTCCAGGTAGATCGCCGGATCCGGTTTTGCCACGCCAACCGTGTCGATCCCGACGAGGACCTCGAACCGGGACAACCCCGACCGGTTGAGCTTGGCGCGCTGGTAATCGTGCACATTGTTGCTGACCGCCCCGTAGGGGATGCGTCGGCTCTCCAACGCGTCCAGGAGGGGGACGACGTCGTCGTACGGTGCGAAGTGCAGGGGCAGCGTCGCCTCATACGCGGTGTTCCAGTGGCGGGCAGCCTCACCCTCGAGTGGTTCCTCGACGAAGGCAGCCTGCGCATGCCGGACCCGATCCAGCCGCTGCTCGGTGAAGGTCAACTCCCCCGCGAGGAACCGGTCATAGGAGCCCAGCGGGTCGTGGGCGTACAACCGCTTGTACTCGGTCCAGTCCGCGTCGCTGAGATGCGCGAGGGTGTCCGCCCCCACATGGTGGAGGGTCCTTCCCATCGCGGTTTCCAGATCCACCAGGGTGTCGTCGATATCGAACAACACCCCGGCGATGTCCGGGAGGTGCTCCATGATCAGCCGGCCACGCTTCGGAAGGCGGCGATCCGGGCCAGCGAGGATTCCTTGCCGAGAATGACCATCGATTCAAAGAGCGGCGGCGAGATCCGCTTGCCGGAGACGGCTGTCCGGACCGGGCCGAAGGCCAGGCGTGGCTTCATGCCCAGTTCTTCGACCAGGGCCTGACGGAGCGCATCCTGAATGGTCTCGGTGGTCCAGTCGTCGAGCGGCTGCAGCGCGGCCTGCGCTGCGTCGAGGACTTCCCCGAGGTTTGCTGGCAGACCCTTGCGGGCGTCGTCGGCAATCTCGATGCCGGCGTCGGCGGTGAAGAGGAAACCCAGCATGTCCGGGGCTTCGCCAAGGAGAGTGATGCGCTCCTGGATCAGAGGAGCAGCCTCGATCAGGATCTGGCGTTCGCGATCGCTCAGGGTCTCGCCGAGGAAGCCCGCACCCTGAAGGTAGGGAATGATCCGCTGGCGGAAGTCTTCGGCCTCGAGCAGGCGCACGTGGGTGCCGTTGATCGCCTCGGCTTTCTTGAGGTCGAAACGGGCTGGGTTCGCCAGCACGTCGTGGACATCAAACTTCTCCACCAGGGTGTCAACAGTGAAGATGTCCTCATCAGCCGACAGGCTCCAGCCCAGGAGTGAAAGGTAATTGAGCAGGCCTTCGGGGATGAAACCGCGTTCACGATGCAGGAACAGGTTTGATTCCGGATCGCGCTTGGAAAGTTTCTTGTTGCCCTGACCCATGACATAGGGCAGGTGCCCAAACAGCGGCATGTAGCTGGCTACGCCGATGTCGATCAGCGCCCGATACAGGGCAATCTGGCGAGGGGTTGATGAGAGGAGATCCTCGCCCCTGAGCACATGGGTGATGCCCATCAGTGCGTCGTCCACCGGGTTGACCAGGGTGTAGAGGGGAGCACCGTTGGCACGGACCACTGCGAAGTCGGGGATGCTCCCGGCACGGAAGGTGATTTCACCGCGCACCAGGTCGGTGAAGGTGATGTCATCGTCGGGCATCCGCAGCCGCAACACAGCACCACGGCCCTCACTCCGGAAGGCCTCCTGCTGGTCCTTGGTGAGGGTGCGGTCGTAGTTGTCGTAGCCCAGCTTCACGTCCCGACCCGCTGCCCGGTGGCGTTCCTCAACCTCTTCGGGCGTGGAAAAGGACTCGTAGAGGTGGCCGGCTGCCCGCAGCTTGGCGATGACGTCCTGGTAGAGATCGCTGCGCTGCGACTGCCGGTAAGGGGCGTGGGGTCCGCCCACCTCGACGCCCTCGTCCCAGTCAATGCCGAGCCACTTCAAGGCATCCAGCAACTGGGTGTAACTTTCCTCGCTGTCGCGGGCCGCGTCAGTGTCCTCGATCCGGAACACCATGGTGCCCCCTGTGTGACGGGCGTACGCCCAGTTGAACAGGGCGGTGCGGATCAGTCCGACGTGCGGGGTTCCAGTGGGTGACGGGCAAAACCGCACACGCACAGGGGTCTGATCGGTGACAAGGGGGATCTCAGCAGCATTAATCATGATGGGTCCAAGTCTACGGGGCTTTGGTCCCCGACCCCGAGCGAAGAGCTAGCCCGCGACGAACCACCAGGCGCCGAAGATCAGCACCGCAACAAGGGCGCCGACTCCGAGCTGAACCCGAAGCGGTGTCTTTGGCCGGAAATAGCGAATGGGCAGGACGGCGGCTGCACCGAACCCCAGCGCTGCGAGAGCGGAGATCCACATCTGGGGCGCACCACCGATGGAGGCCGCACGGGCCAACACCAGCGGCAATGCACAGGCCGCGATGGCAAGGTAGCGCCCCAGCCGGCGGCGCTCGGCGCTCGGGCTCCCCTTTTCCACCGGACCCCGCGGCACCCGCCTCATGGTCAGCGACGCGCCGGGTTGGACAACCGCCCGATACCCTCGATCTCGACTTCGTAGGTCTGGCCTTCGCTAATGAGCCCGACGCCGGCTGGTGTCCCGGTCAGGATCAGGTCACCTGGCAGAAGCGTGAAGGCCTGGGATACGTAAGACACCAGTTCCCGTACCCCCCAGATCATCTGGCTGGTTGAGCCGTCCTGCTTGAGTTCACCGTCGAGCCGGCCGCTGACCCGCAGATTCTCGGTGTCCAGTGCTGTTTCGATCCAGGGCCCAACGGGGCAGGAGGTGTCGAAACCCTTGGCGCGCGCCCACTGGTTGTCGGTTTTCTGGGCGTCTCTGGCGGTGAGGTCGTTGGCACAGGTGTACCCGAAGACCACTTCGTCCACCCGATCCAGCGGCACGTCCTTGCAGATCCGCCCGATCACGACGGCAAGCTCGGATTCGAAGGAGATTTCGTCGGAGAAGGCCGGCAGCGCAATTGGATCGCCGGGGCCGATGACTGAGGTGTTGGGCTTGAAGAACATCAGTGGTGCTGGCGGAACCTCGTTGCCGAGTTCCTTGGCATGCTCCGCGTAGTTGCGGCCGATCCCCACGATCTTGCTGCGCGGGATTACCGGGGCGAGTAGACGGACATCAGCCAACTGGTGGCGGACGCCGGTGAGTTGCACACCTGAGTAGAAGGGGTCGCCAGCCATGACTGCGATCTCTTCCTCGCCTTCCTCTCCCTCAACCACTCCGAATGCTGGGTCACTGTCAACGACAAATCGGGCTATACGCATGAATCCCACGTTACCGTGACCTGAGCGCCTGTGCAGGAATCAGGCGCTCAGCGGAGTAGCAATTCCACAGTGAATTGCCCCGGACAAGCAAATGACCGTGAACCTGTCCCCAGTGGGCAAGTTCACGGTCATCAGGCAAACACTCAGCGCACGAGCGCGCTAAATGTCATTGGCGGAGCTTAGTGAGGCCAGTCACCAATGTGAGGCCAGTCACCAATCTTGGTGATGGTGCTCTTGAACCCGATAGCAGCGTCGGCAGCAGTCGCTGTGGAGACACCGCCGATTGTAAACACGGCTACAACCAGAAGGGAGGCAAATAATCTTTTCATACGAGAGTCCTTTGCTTATACGAGAAAACGTGAGGCACCGAACCTCACGTAGTTTTATCAGTATACGAACTAAAAACAAAAAACCAAGCGTTTGGAAAGATGAACTTTTGGGAGCATTACTCGCCGAATATCCCCTAAACTTATGCAGTCGGGTCCCTTCCCATCGAGGGAACTCCGCTGCACCACGCGAGGTCCACTCATAACTGTACGAAGGGGCTACCAACCCATGGCAACAAATCAGCCCGGCGACCAGCTGTTGTACGAGCTGCGGGCCAGAGAAGCATGGAGCCAGCGGGACTATGAGAGAGCCCGCGTCATCGCCGGTCAGGCCGTTGACCTCGCGCTGAAAGATAACGACGACGTGGCCTGGTGGAATATGGCTTTCCTACAGGCTGAGTGCTTGCGCGCGGAAGGCGCCCTTGAACAATCGGTCGAATTGGCACAGAAACTTCGAGATCATTCCCTTACCAGCCAATCGCCCTCGCTGGCGGTAAGAGTACTTACCCTGCTTGCTGTCGGCCTTCAGGGTTTGGGTCAACTCCCCGAGGCGGTTCGTCAAGCCACTGCTGCAGTAGAAATGGCAACCGATGCGGTTGATGCTCCTGAACTGCGCGTCGAAGCCCATCAGGCATTGATTGCCTCGCTCGCCGAAAGCGACAGACTGGACGAGGCCTGGACCCGCTGTCTCGCGCTCTCGGTACTGCTCTCCACCGAGATGCGGTCCCAGACCGCGGGGAAAGCCCACTGGGCTATCGGCAACGTAGCCTTCATGCGGCGCGAGGTGGCAGACGGCACTAAATTCCACTCATTGGCCGCCGCACACCTTTCCCCAAACAATGACCTCGACCTGTGGGCCCGGTTTAACCGCGCCTCAGCAGCGAAGCGGCTTGCCGCCGGCGTCGTTGACGCTGAAACTCTCGAGTGCATCGAACGCGCTGAGACCGCCAGCTCAATTGTGGGCGGTAACGACCGTGACCAGCTGGAGCTGTCCCTGACCCGGGCTCACTGGCTGGTACTTACGGGCCAGCTCAACGCGGCAGTCAAGCGCCTCAAACCGATCTGTGCCGACAGCACCATCCTGGCTTCGCAGACTGCCGGTGAAGCAAATTTGTTACTCGGACGTGCGCTGGCCGGGCGCGGCGACGACATTGAGGCAATGAATTACCTCGACGCCGCCAAGGCGAACTTCATCCAGTCCGGAGCCCACGATCGGGCGGCGCACGTCGCAGAATTGATCGAATCCCTCATGCAGCCCGAATCAACCACTACCTAAGAGCCAGGCTTCCGGCCTTACGGGGACTCGCTGCGAGTTGCCGTCGGGGTGGGTGTTGCCGACCGGGTGGGCCCTGAGGCGTCTTCATCCTCAAGACCCTCGAGAAGCTCAATGACGTCGTCGTTTGACAGCCGATCCCACGGAGATCCAGCCGAACCCTGCAGGGCAGCTTCCGGGCTGTCGCCCTGGCTCCACCACTTGCATTCGAACACGTGATTATCGAGCTTGACGAGATCACCGCTCTCATACACCTCTTCCGGATCCCATTCGTCGACGGTTCCGGCGGGAACGGTTGGCGCGGAGACTGGTTTTTCACCCGGCAGAACTGGCCCGATCAGCGTCCACGGCGTCTCATCGGCTCGCAGCACTGGGTTGTCCGGTGTGGAATCTTCGTTCCACCATTTGGCCACATACACGTTGCCATGCCAGACCACTCGCTGCTCAGCCACGTAGGTGGCGTCCTCGGACCAGATAGGGTACGGGCTGGTCTCGGGATTGTCCTCGACCAGTTCCGGAGTGGGTTCGGGCGAGGCCGAAGTGGTGGCGATGGTCTCGGAAGTTCCCTCGAACTCCTGACCCAGGAGCTGCGCGAAGCTCTGGCCGTCCTGGTCAATTCCGCTGCACCCAACCGAGACCACAGTCACGTCGGCGTAGTTGTCGCTGCAGGTGGCATCACGGTTCAGGGACCACATGGACATCCGGCCAATACCCTTTTCGACGGCGAAGGCGTTCAGACCCGCAGCGTGATCCAGCGAGAACACCTCGCTGACGACGTCGTTCTGGCCGATCATCGGGGTGAGGCCGAGCTTGGTCCAGAGCGCCTGCGGACCGAGTGGCAGATCAGCGCGGCTGTACAGAGTGGACAGCTGTGAGTGGGTGGCTTCGGCGGCGGCAATCGACGCTTCAAGCATGCTCATTGTTTCGGGCCGGCTTTCACCGAAGTCCATGGTCATGATGTTCACCCCGGCGAGGTCCACTTCGCCTTCGAGCATTTGGGTGACTGCGGTGGTCCCCGGCTCGGTCAGGCCCGTCGGAGCAACCGGTAATGTCAGCCAGACGTTCAGGGGCTCATCGGCCGCCAACCGTTCCTGCTGCAGCAGCGCGATAGCCTCAGCCCGCCGCTCCCCTGCTTCGGTGTCGAGGAGGTTCTCGCCCTCGACGTCGAGGTCAATCGTGGAGAGATTGTACCGCTCGACCACTGAGGCGTAGGCATCTTTCAGATCATTGACGTCGGTGCAGGAGGTAGCCAGCTCGTCATTGAGCAGACCACCGAAGGACACTGCCACTTCCCCGCCGCTCTGCAGCAGACGGGCGATCCGACGATCCAGGTCCATGGTGGATTCGGCTTCATCAAAGGAGTACGCCGCACCCCAGGATGGTTCACAGGGACTTTCCGGGTCGGCAACGACGAACGACAGAACGATACTGCCGCCCTCTTCGGTCTGCGGGCGTTCAAAGGCGTAAAACGGAGTGGCAGTCGCATCGACGTAGCCGGCGAACCAGGAGCCGCTATCTTCGGCGGCCCGGGCGTCCTCAAACCGGCTCCAGCCGGTGACGGATCCGGCAACCACCGCTGCCACGACACCGATCACCAGCACGAGTCGAACAAACGAGAGTTTCCGACCCGGAAAGTGCCTTGACAATGTGTTCTCCCCAGGGTCGTGGCCCCCGCCAACCGAGGGAAAGTTGAAATGTAAACTGTTACGTCACTAACACACTATAGTGTCGAATCGTAGTGCTAGTGTTGCACCGTCATAGGACGACTGCATCCGGCGTACCGCCGCTGCGTGGAGTCGCTCAATGATCGTAGATCATCCCACTCGTCGGGTGGAAAGGCGAAAGCCATCTGCGATGGGAGCGGCAAAGTCCGATCCTGCAATCGAGTCGCTGGGGAGCGAGATGAAGGATCACAAAGTGGCTGCTGCCTCTGAGCAACAAAGTAAAGAATCAGTCCCGGCCGCGCGCAAGCGCCAGTGGGGTGCCGAGAAGCGGTCCGAGCCGCTCTCCATCGTCCACCCCACGCCGTCGCGTCGAAAGATCGCGCTAGGCCGCCTGGCCATTGTGGCCACCATGGTTGGGTGGGGCTCCTACGTTGTCACCACCATCCTGCGACAGCTCATCGACAACCCCACCGCCGGCTTCCGCTTCCAGTTCGAAGCGGTGTCGTACCTGATTGTCGTCACCTTCCTCACCTTCTCCGCCCTGCTGTACCTGGTGGCACGCCAGGGTGCCCTGTACCGGTTCCGGGACCACAAGCGGGTGCCGCGCGGCGAGCTTGACCGCCACTTCGCCCACTACGACGAGGGCATCACCGTCCTGGTGCCGTCCTACGCCGAAGAGCCACAGGTGGTGCGGGCAACCCTCTGGTCGGCTGCGCTCCAGGAGTTTCCCGACCTACGCGTTGTCCTGCTCCTCGATGACCCCCCGCACCCCACCGATCCGGTGGTGGCCGAACGCCTGAAAATCACCCGCGAGCTGTCTGAGGGCATCGAGTCCCAGTTGCTTGAGCCCTCCACCCGTTTCAACGACGCGTTGACCAGCTACCGTGAACGACTTATGTCGCCGGGCCCAACCGGAGTGGACGAACTCGAAGTCCTCACCAACGAGTACATTGCAGCGGCCACCTGGCTGGAAGACATGGCAGCCCTCGAGCGGGTTGAAGACCACGTGGATGAGTTCTTCGTCGACCTGGTGCTGATGGGCCTCGCCCGGGAGCTCCGCCTGACGGTGCTCGGCCTCACCGCAGCGCGTGCGCAGGGCGAGCAGCCCAACGAAGACCGGGTCACTGAGCTGTACCTCCGGCTGTGCCGCATCTTCACCGCCCGGCTGGAAACGTTCGAACGCAAGATGTTCGCCTCGTTGTCCCACGAAGCCAACAAGGCGATGAACCTCAACTCCTACATTTCCCTGATGGGGAAGCGGTGGCACCGCGAGGAGTCCCCGAGCGGAACCATCCTGCGCCCAGCCGAAGGCCCCGCCCAGGTGGATCTGGACGTGCCAGACTCCACGTACCTCCTGACCCTCGACGCGGATTCGCTACTCCTCCGGGACTACTGCCTGCGTCTGGTCTATCTGCTGGAGTCCCCCGGAAACGAGCGGGTCGCAGTAACGCAGACCCCCTACTCCTCCTTCCGCGGAGCCCCGACCCGAATTGAACGAGTCGCCGGCGCGACCACCGACATCCAGCACATCCTGCACCAGGGCATGTCCTACTACGGCGCCACCTTCTGGGTGGGTGCCAACGCCGTGATCCGCAAGGAAGCGCTGATGGACATTCTCGAAGTCGAGGATGTTGGCGGGTTCGAGATCCACACCTACATCCAGGACCGCACCGTCATCGAGGACACCGAGTCCAGTGTTGACCTCGGTGCCCACGGGTGGACGCTGGTCAACTATCCAGAGCGCCTTAGCTACAGCGCGACTCCCCCGGATTTTGGCTCCCTGGTGGTCCAACGACGCCGCTGGGCCAACGGCGGGCTGCTGATCCTTCCGAAGCTGTGGAACCAGCTGCAGGACCGGCGCTACCGCCGGGACCGGATCCTGGTCCGCGAGGTGCTGCTCCGGGTCAACTACATGGCGTCAATCGCCTGGGCGAGCTTCGGCCTGCTGTTCCTCCTGGGGTACCCCTACGACAGCAGGCTCCTCAGTCCACTGGTCTTCATGACCGCGATGCCGTACTTCCTCGCGATGGGTAGCGATCTCCGCGATTGCGGGCACCGCTTCAGCGACATCTTCAGGATCTATGGTTTCAATATTGTGCTGCTTCCGGTGAACCTGGCCGGGGTCCTGAAATCCATCCAGCAGGCGTTCACCGGCGAGAAGATCCCGTTTGTTCGCACGCCCAAGGTCAAGGACCGCACCGCCGCCCCTGCCCTCTACGTGTTCATCCCCTACGCGATTGTCGCGTTCTCCCTCCTGACCCTGTGGCGCGATGTGCAGCAGGGGAACTGGGGCAACGCTGCATTCGCTGCTTTGAACGCGGTGCTGGCGGCTGGAGCAATTCGCGCCTACATTGGGGTAAACAATTCAATTGTGGACATGGTTCTCGGCGTCCTAAACTGGCTCTACGTACCGCCTCGCAAGAAGCGCGAGACGAAGTCACCGGTTATTGAAAAGTCACCTGAAGAAGCAGATTGGTCCTCCATCCTGTACCACGGAGACCGCCGCCTCAACCGTGACCTCCGGGGATCAAACGACCGCCGCCGACGCATTTCTTCGAGGTAGCCGTCAATCCGCTACCTACCTGGTTGGAGGGCAGTCGCAGTCGAAGTGAAGGGGAACATGTCGGCTATCAATGTGCAGAGCGATCAATCAGGCGAAGGCCACCCGGGCAACGTCATCCGGCTGGTCATGCCGAAGGGCGTGGACATCACCGGTGAGATCGCTGAAACGCACGCTGCGCGCGCGCGGTCGATCGCCAATGGCAGTCTACGACCGGTGCTGCTGGAGATCTCGGGGGTCGGGTCGATCAGCCGCGATGCACGGGCAGTCTTCACCAGCTCCCGCACTTCCTCGGCGATAGCCGTGCTGGGTGCCTCCCCCGTGGACCGCGTTATGGCCAACTTTTTACTGGGCGGTGACCCGCCGCCCTGCCCCACCCGTTTTTTCACCACTGAGTCCGAGGCAATGGCCTGGTTAGGTAGTTGCCCGCATGCCTGACAATGAAACCGATCCCCGACTGGCCATGCTGGTCGATGGGATCGTTCGGCTCTCCCGCGGCGATCTCAGCACCCGGATGGAGCCCTCCGCGGCGCGGGACGACGTCGACGCCGTTATCACCGGCTTCAACCTGCTTGCCGAAGAGCTTGAACTGGTGCACCGTGACTTCGAGGATCGGGTTGAGAGCCGCACTGCGATGCTCCACCAGGCGCACCTGGACATGCGCGCCATGGCCATGACTGACGCGCTGACGCAGCTGGATAACCGGATTGCGCTCCTCGCCAAACTGGAGGATGAGCTGGCGGCCGATGGTGATGCCACGCCGCCGGCCCTGATCCTGCTGGACCTTGACTCCTTCAAGGACGTCAATGACAGTTTTGGGCACGACGCCGGCGACCGGGTTCTGCAGGAGGTCGCCAACCGTCTGGTCGGCGTCATCCGGGACACCGATACCGTCGCCCGCCTGGGCGGGGACGAATTTGCCATCCTGGTCCCCGAGGCGACCCTGGAAATCGCGCTCCGGATCGCCAACCGCGCTCTTGCCGCCCTGGGCGACCGCATCTCGCTGGACGAACTGCATGTCTTTTCCCGTGCCAGCATCGGGGTCAGGCTGGCCGAGCCTGGCCAGAGTCCCGAGAGCATCCTGCTGGACGCGGACACCGCCATGTACGTGGCGAAGCGGGAGGGCCGCAGCACCATCAAGGTCTTCGAACCGGTGATGTTGTTGCAGCGGCAGCTCAGAAGCCAGATTGCCTCCGAGCTCCGCGACGCCATCCGGTCGGATCAGCTGAGCCTTCACTACCAGCCGGTGGTCGACCTGCGGGACGGCCGGGTGCTCGGCCTGGAAGCCCTGGTTCGCTGGAACCATCCCACCCGCGGTTTCATCATGCCGGATGAGTTCATCCCGCTGGCCGAAGAAATCGGCGCGGTGATCGAGCTGGACCGGTGGGTGATGGCTTCGGCGATCCGCCAGTACTCGCTGTGGCGTGCGGAAATGGAGCTCGACGACGATTTCCAGCTACGCCTGAACCTTTCGGCTGTCGAACTGCAGCAGCTCGACCTGGTGGACTATGTGCGGGGGCTATTGCGCCGGTTCGACATCCCGCCCGTCGCGCTGGTACTGGAAATCACCGAAACAGCTCTGGTAACGGGCGGCGAGGTGGAAACGTATTCGCTCCTGAGCCTGAAACAGCTTGGCGTGTGCATCGAGATCGACGACTTCGGCACCGGTTACTCATCCATCAGCTACCTGCGGAAACTTCCCGTCAGCATGGTGAAGGTTGATCGTTCACTGCTCAGCGAGCTGTCCACCGGTTCAATCCAGTTCGGCTTCATTGCTGCGATTCTGCAACTCATCCGGGCAGCGGGCCTGGAGGCAGTGTTCGAGGGAATCGAGACCCTTGAGCAGGCCGAGAAGCTAAAGGAAATGGGCTGCGTGGGGGGCCAGGGCTACTACTTCAGTAAGCCGTTGACCGTCGAGGACACCTCAGCCCTTTTGCGTTCCTCAGCGAAGCTGCCGCTCGCCTCCTAGGGGCCGGCTCACCACAATGGCCCCCACCCACGTGCTGCGGGGTGGAGGCCATCGGATGGTCGCGAGCTAGACCAGGCGGGTCAACCAGCCGTGGGTGTCAGGCGAAGTACCCGTCTGGATGCCCAGCAGCTGTTCCCTGATGGACATGGTGACCGCACCGGCCTTGGAATCAGGGGCACCGATCACTTCCGAACCGTCCTTCAGCTGACCGATCGGGGTGATAACCGCGGCGGTACCGCAGGCAAACACTTCAGTGATGTCTCCGGACGCCACCCCATCACGCCATTCATCGAGCGTGATCCTCCGCTCGGTGACCGTGAGTCCGCGGTCCTTGCCCAGTTGGATCACCGATGAGCGGGTGACACCTTCGAGGATGGTCCCGGATAGCGCAGGCGTGACCAGTGAGCCGTCCTTGAACACGAAGAAGACGTTCATTCCGCCGAGTTCCTCGACGGCGTTGTCATTGAACTGGTCCAGGAACAGGACCTGCTTGCAGCCCTGGGCCTCGGCCTCCAGCTGCGCTGCGAGGGACGCGGCATAGTTGCCACCGCACTTCGCGTTGCCGGTGCCGCCACGCCCTGCGCGCGCGTAGTTGCGTGAGACCCAGATGTCGACCGGCGCCAGTTCCCCACCGAAGTAGTTTCCGGCCGGTGAGGCAATGACGCGGAAAGATACTTCCCGTGCCGGCCGTACCCCCAGGAATGCCTCGGTGGCGATCATGAAGGGCCGCAGGTACAGGCTCTCCCCTTCGCGGGTGGGGATCCAGTTCTGGTCCGCCGCCACCAGCTGGCGGAGGGATTCGAGGAAGATGTTCTCGGGCAGCTGTGGCAGGGCCAGCCGTGCTGCAGAGCGGTTCAACCGCGCAGCGTTCTGGTCCGCCCGGAACGTCCAGACCGATCCGTCCTCGTGACGGTAGGCCTTCATGCCCTCGAAGATCTCCTGACCGTAGTGCAGCACTGCTGCCGCCGGGTCCAGTGCGATAGGCCCGTAGGCTTCCAGACGCGCGTTGCCCCAGCCGCCGGCACCGGTGGTGTCCGCCTTGAAATCGACCACAACCGTGTGATCGGTGAAGTGGTTTCCAAACCCGGGGTCCGCGAGAATCTCGGCCCGTTCCTGATCGGATTTGGGGTTGGCAGAAGGGTGCTGGCTAAATTCCAGGTCGGTGGCTGTCATGGTTAACCAGCTTAGGACACCAGAGCGGCGATCGCATCGCCGATTTGGGCCGTAGTACGCGGCGCACCGGTGCGGGAGGCGACGTCGTCGTCCACTGCGCGCTCAACCCGCGCGGCGGCGTCGTCGAACCCGAGGTGGCGGAGCATCAAAGCGACGGACAGGATTGCCGCTGTGGGATCGGCCTTCTGCTGCCCGGCGATGTCCGGCGCCGACCCATGAACCGGTTCGAACATGGACGGGGCGGTGCGGTCCATGTTGATGTTGCCCGAGGCTGCCAGCCCGATTCCGCCGGTGATCGCCGCGGCGAGGTCGGTGATGATGTCGCCGAAGAGGTTGTCGGTGACGATGACGTCGAACCGCGCCGGGTCGGTGACCAGGAAGATCATGGCGGCGTCAACGTGCAGGTAATCGTGGGTGACGTCGGGGAATTCGGCGGCAACCGCTTCGACCGTCCGGCGCCACAGGTGGCCTGAGTAGACGAGAACATTGTGCTTGTGGACGAGCGTCAGGTGGCGGCGGGGACGGTCATTGGCCCGGCGAAACGCGTCCCGAACTACCCGCTCCACGCCGTGGGCGGTATTGAGGGAGACTTCGGTGGCAATTTCGTGGGGGGTGCCACCGCGGAGAATGCCGCCGTTACCGGCGTAGGGCCCCTCGGTTCCTTCACGGACCACAATGAAGTCGATGTCGCCGGGTGCGGCGAGGGGGCTCGCGATGCCCGGGTAGAGCCGTGAGGGGCGCAGGTTCACGAAGTGGTCGAGGGAGAACCGGAGCTTCAGCAGCATCTCGCGTTCGATGATGCCCGAGGGGATGCGGGTGTCGCCCGGGGCAGCACCGACCGCACCGAAGAGGATCGCGTCGTGTTCGCGAAGCTTTGCGAGGGTCTCATCGGGCAGGGTCTCACCTGATGCGAGCCAGTGTTCGGCACCGAGCTGGTATTCGGTCAAGGCGAAAGTGGTGTCGAGGTTCGCGGTGACACTGTGGAGTACCTTGACGGCTTCTGCGATGACCTCAGGGCCGATTCCGTCGCCCGGGATGACTGCCAGCTGGACTGTTGAAGATGGTTCGCTCATAGGAACAGATTATTCAGGGTTCATATGATGGACAACTCGTCTCACTTAGTGAGATGCGCTGACAGCTCGCCGCCGGGTGGTCTCCACCCAGGGACTGATGTCTAGGGGATTAGCACCGCCTAGAGTTGACTCCCATGGACCTCCACCACCGTCTCGCTCGTGTGCTGCGCGCCCACCCGGGCCGCGTGGACCTGGCGATTACGGCGGTGCTGCTGGTGATCCTCGTCGGGCCAACCCTGCTCTCCTCCGCCGTGCCGCTCGAAATGCTCGCCGCAGCCGGGCTGGTTCTTCCCCTCGTCTGGCGGCGGTCCCGACCCGTCCACGCTGCGGGACTGATCGCGGCCGTCTCGGTGCTGCAACTCATCTTCTATGTGATGCCAGTTCCAGCTCAGGCGGCGGTGCTGATAGCCCTCTATGCCCTGGCTGCCTACGCTCCCCGCTGGGCGAGCCTGGGCGGACTTGCGGTGGCTTCAGTCGGCTGTTTCGCCGGTCTACTCAGGTACAGCGCCTACTTCGGAATCAGCCCCTTCGAGATGCGGGACGCGTCACTTCCCCTGTTCGTCGTGATCGCCGTCCTGGTCCAGTCTCTGGTTCTCCTGTGCTGGGCATTCGGCGATCTGGCACGCAACCGCCGACTCACCCTGCAGGCCCTGGAAGACCGCACCCGACGCCTTGAGGTGGAGCGCCAGCAGGAACGGGATCTGGCTGCCGCCGACGAACGCAGTCACATTGCCCGCGAGATGCACGACATCGTGGCCCACTCCCTCTCGGTCATCATCACCCAGGCCGACGGCGCCAGATACGCGAGCGTGCAGGACCCCACGGTGGCGCCAGCGACACTCGGCACCATCGCCGACACCGGCAGGGCCTCACTTCGGGAGATGCGCCGCCTGCTGGGCGTCCTGCGTGGCGATGAGGAAACATCGACGCGGCCGCTCCCGACCCTCGCAGATGTCCGGGCCCTGATCGAAACGGTCCAGCATGCCGGGCTGACCACCGCCTACTCGGTGGACGGCACCAGCCGACGTGAGCTCCCCGCCGGGGCCGGGCTGACCGCCTACCGCGTGGTCCAGGAGTCCCTCACCAACGTGCTGAAACATGCGGGACCCGACGCTCGCGCCGTCGTCGCCCTGGCCTGGACCCCGCGGGGCCTGAACCTCACCATTGACGACGACGGTCGCGGAGCCAGCGCCGATCCCACCTCTGCGGACGCAGGGCAGGGCATCAAGGGCATGCAGGAACGGCTCAGACTCTACGACGGGGAGCTGACCGCCGTCGCCCCTGCTGGCGGCGGATACCGCATCGCCGCATTCATCCCCTACACGGAAGCATGACAGTGACAAACTACCCAGTGACGGATAACCCAGTGACGGATTGCCAGCTGACGGATGACCAGCTGACCGGCGAACCGCTCATCCGGGTGGCTCTCGTGGATGACCAGCGGCTGGTCCGCAGCGGCTTCACCATGCTGATCAATTCCCAGCCCGACCTGCGCGTCGTGTGCGAGGCGGGAAACGGGACCGAAGCGGTGGCCGCGTTGAACGCCACCAGTGCCGACGTGGTGCTGATGGACGTCCGGATGCCCGGAATGGACGGCATCGAGGCAACCCGCCGCATCCTGGAGCAGGCGTCGCGCCTGACCGGGGCGGCGGAACGGACCGGTCCGAAGATTGTGGTTCTGACCACCTTTGATCTCGACGAGTACGCACTGGCCGCGATCCAGGCGGGTGCGAGCGGGTTCCTGCTCAAGGATGCGCCGCCGGAGGAACTGCTCGAGGCGATCCGCACCGTGTATCGCGGTGACGCGGTGATTGCTCCCTCCACCACCCGACGGCTGCTGGATCATGTGGCTCCGATGCTGCGCCGGTCCTCCCCCGCTGCGGGCGCCAACGCCGAGTCGGTCAAGTCCCTGACGGCGCGTGAGCGGGAGGTCTTCGGACTGATCGCGCGAGGCCTGTCCAACCCCGAGATTGCCGGCAGCCTCTACCTGTCCGAAGCGACAGTGAAAACCCATGTGGGCCATATTTTGGCGAAGCTGCAGGCCCGGGACCGGGTGCAGGCTGTGCTGATCGCCTATGAAACCGGCGTGGTGCACCCCTAGCCCTGAACCTCCTCGTCCCGGCGCACTGGGATGACTCATCCCGCGGGATGAGGAAGGCAGCAGCGGAGACCGGACCGTAGGCTGATCCGCCACGAAGACTGCCGCCCTAGCGTTGAAGCATGAGAATTTCTGCCAACACCGCCGACCACCCTTCGACGTCGTCCGCTGCCTCCCAGCCGGCCGCGTCAGCCGACTCACTCTCCAAAACCTATGGGCGTGCCGACACCCGCGTGCACGCCCTGAAGGAGGTCAGCGTGACCTTCGAACGCGCCCGGTTCACGGCGATCATGGGCCCCTCGGGGTCCGGCAAGTCCACCCTGATGCATTGCCTGGCAGGGTTGGACACCGCGGACTCCGGCCGCGTCCGGATTGGGGACACCGAACTCACCGGACTGTCCGACAATGAGCTGACCCGGCTGCGGCGGGACCGGATCGGTTTCGTGTTCCAGGCCTACAACCTGATCCCCACGCTGACCGCCGAACAAAACATCACCCTGCCGGTGGCGCTTGCTGGTGGCACGGTGGACAGTCAGTGGCTGACCGAGGTCTGTGCCACCCTGGGATTGGCCGACCGGCTCACGCACCGGCCGCATGAGCTGTCCGGTGGCCAGCAGCAGCGGGTGGCGGTGGCCCGCGCCCTCCTGACCCGCCCCGACGTGTTGTTCGGCGATGAGCCCACCGGCAACCTCGATTCCCGCTCCGGCGCCGAGGTGCTCTCCCTGCTGCGCCGCAGTACGCGGGAAATGGGGCAGAGCATCATCATGGTGACCCACGACCCCGTGGCCGCTTCCTATGCCGACAGCGTCCTGCTGATGAACGACGGCGAATTGGTGGGCCAGCTGGACCGCAGCACACCCGACGTCATCTCGCAGGCTCTCGCCGGGCTGGGGGCCTAGGCGATGCTGCAGGTTGCACTTGCCCAACTCCGGATTCACGCCAGGCGGTTTGTTGCGGTGGGGCTGGCCGTGATGCTCGGCGTCGGCTTCCTGGCCGCGACCCTGATGGTCTCAGGCACTACGCAGGCCACCCTCCAACAAAGCATCGGGGCCACCTACGCGAAGGCTGACCTGGTGGTCACCGTCGGCGACGGCGGTCAGTCAGCGCTGGAAACCGAGCAGCTGCTGTCCGGTATTGACGGGGTGTCGGCCGTCCACGCCGCGCAACGGACCCTCTCGACGCTGCAGCTTCCTTCGGGGCCGGCGGACGTATTCGTCCTGAGCACCGCCCCGGTTGAACTTCAAAACTCGACCATGGTCAAGGGGGCCCTCCCCGCCGACGGTTCGGGAATCAGTATCGACAAGACGTCGGCCACCGAGCTGGGGATGACGGTGGGCGACACCTACGCTCTGGAGCAGTCCTACTATTCGCCCGTCGGCGGCGACGCACCCCCTCCCATGACCGTCACGGTGACGCTCACGGGGATCACCGAGGATTCGGCCGACCCTTATCTCTCCGGTCTGCCGCAGGTCTACGCCGTGCCGGACCTGGTGCAGACCCTGAGCGTCCTGTCCCCCGGCGAGCAACCGCCCCAGGCCACCACCGCCCAGCTGGCCCTCCTCGGAACCGCCGATCCCTCAGCCGTCAGTGCCGATGCCACAGCTGCGCTCGCAGCAGCAGGCGTCTCGGCCGAGGTTCGCACCAGCGCCGAACAGGTGACTGCAGACGTGGCGGCTCTTTCGGGAGGGACTGACCAATTGACGGTGATCCTGCTGGCCTTCGCCGTCGTCGCCGTCCTGGTGACCGTGCTGGTCATCTCCAACACGTTCTCCGTACTGGTGGCACAGCGAACCCGTGACCTTGCGCTGCTGCGCTGCATTGGCGCCTCAAGGCGTCAGATCCGCCACTCGGTCCTGCTCGAAGCCGCTGTGGTGGGGCTCGTGTCCTCGGTGCTCGGGGTGCTTCTCGCCGCAGGAGTGATGTTTACCCTCGTCTCTGTTGCAGCCGCGCAGGAGGGTACCGAGTTCGCCACCCTGGCCATCCCGGTCTCGGCCATCCTGGTGAGCCTCATCGTCGGCCTCGCGATGACCCTGGCCGCCGCTTTTGTCCCGGCCCGGGCCGCGACCGCTGTCGCACCCCTCGAGGCGCTGCGTCCCGCCGAGGACGCCACGACTGGGACCCGCAAGGGCAGGGTACGGCTGGCCATTGGATTGCTGCTCGTGCTGCTCGGCGCCGGGCTGCTCGGTGTGGGCGCCATTTCATCGGCACTGCTGATCGCGTTACCTGGCGGTGTGTTCTCCTTTGTGGGCGTGCTGCTGTGCGCCTCCCTGTTCCTGCCTGCGCTCGTGACAGCCGTCGGCCGGCTCGCGGCACCACTGGGAGTGCCGGGTAGGCTCGCGGCGCTCAATGCGGTCCGCAACCCGGCCCGGACCACTGCCACCGCCAGCGCACTGCTGGTGGGCGTCACCCTGGTGACCATGATGATGGCCGGCGCCCACACCTCGCGGGCCGCGTTTGAAGCCGAGCTCGGCGCCAATTACCCGGTGGACCTCGCGGTCCAGGAGGTTGGAAACGCTGCCGCTGCTGACGCTGCTGTGACAACAGTTCAGCAGCTGGCGGGCGTGGATGCGGCGATGGCCCTGTCGGTCGCTGCTGTCTCCGACGAGGCAGCCGGCACCCTGCCCGTGTACGCCATCTCCCCCGACGAGGCGGAGTCCGTGCTTCGCAATACTGGACTTGAGCTGGTGGACGACGTGGTGTTCATGCCGCAGGACTCCGGGCTCACCGAGGTGACGCTCGAGGGTGCGACAGGACCGGTCATTCTCCCGGTCCGGGAAGCCCAGACCCGGATTTTCGTTCCGGCCATCACTGAGGCCACGGCGGCGGCGCTCGGGGCGGCTCCCCTGCCGGGCGTTGCGGCATTGGGCGATGAGACGAGCATTCTGTGGCTGAAACTCGATGACTCACTTGATGCTGCCGGAGTGACTGGGCTGCGGTCCGAGATTGTGGAGGCGCTGAGGGTTTCCGAATATCAGGTCAATGGCGCTGCTATTGAACGGGTCTCCTTCAACGAGATCATCGACGTCATCCTGCTGGTGGTCACGGCGCTGCTGGCCGTCGCGGTGTTGATTGCGCTGATCGGCGTCGCGAACACACTGTCGCTGTCGGTGCTCGAACGCACCAGGGAATCATCCCTGTTGCGCGCGCTGGGCCTGACCCGTGGTCAGCTGCGCGGGATGCTCGCCGTCGAGGCGGTGCTCATTGCCGGCGTCGCTGCCGCCTTCGGGTGCCTGCTCGGGGTGGTGTATGGGTGGCTGGGCGTGCAGTCGGCGCTTGGTGCAATCACCCCGGTCACGCCGTCGATCCCCTGGGCGCAGCTGGTGGGGGTGGTCGCCGTCGCCGTCGTCGCGGCACTGTTGGCGTCGGTGCTGCCGGCCCGCCGGGCGGCTCGGCTGTCACCGGTCGAGGGACTCGCGACGGCGTGACCCTGACGGCGTGAATCCCGGGTGTGCCGAGCCGGGCCAAGCCGGGCGGAACCTGCGAAGATGGGGGTCATTATTCTTTGCAGGTTCCGTTCGAAAGGTTTACCCATGGATCACTCCCCGGCTCCCCGCAGCAACTCGAATCCGACCGATTCCAGCAGGCTGTCGGCCTACCTGGATGACCATCTGGTGGCATCTGCTTCCGGAGTGAAACTGTTTTCGACGGCCCAGGAGTCCTGGCGCGGCACCAAGCATGAGCAGACCTTCGCCTCGCTGACCAAGGAGATCTCGGGCGAACGGGACGAACTCGCGCAGATCATCAGCTCGCTCGGCTACACGCCGAGCAAGGTCAAGATGGTCATCGCGCAGGTTGGCGCGCAGCTGAGCAAACTCAATCCCCTGAACCTCCGCCGCTCGGACAAGGGCGGCGGCGCACAGCTGGAACTTGAGGCGCTGCAGAGTATTGTCCGCGGCAAGGAATGCATGTGGGAAACCCTGGGCGCCCTCACCGAGGCTGGCTCGACCGAGTTGGACGCCGAACAGCTGCGCCACCTGGCCGATCGGGCCCGCAAACAGCAGGAACAACTCGCGCACGTGATGCGGGAGACTGCGCCCGAGCGTTTTCTCTCCGGCGACCACTAGCCGCCTGCCAACCAAACCCGCCGAGACGCGAGACCTGGCGGCCCGCTCAACCCGCCCCAAAGCTCGTGCGAGTCGCCAGCCCTCACTGTTCGACGAGGTTAGCCCTCGGCGGGCTCTTCGTACTTCGGGAAGATCGGCGCCGGTGCCGGCAACGCCGTGCCGGCCACCAGCGGCGTGGCGATTGCGCTGAACTGGCGGGCGACGTCGTCGGGCCCGGTGCCCTGGCCCAGCGCCGAGAGGAGCCGTCCGGTGCCGTCGGGCATGACCGGCTGAGCGAGGATCGAGACGATCCGGAGCACCTCCAGCGTCACGTACAGCACCGTGTTCATGCGCTCGGGGTCGGTCTTCCGGAGCACCCAGGGCTGCTGGTCGGCGAAGTACGCGTTCGTGTCGCCCAGCACTCCCCAGCTCAGTTCCAGCGCGCGGGAGAATTCCTGCCGGTCGAACGCGGTACGGGACGACTCCAGGAGCCCGTTGGCCTGCGCCAGGATCGCCTCGTCGGCTGGCGCGAACGACGACGGCGAGGGCACCTGCGCGTCGCAGTTCTTGGCCACCATCGATAATGATCGCTGGGCGAGGTTGCCCAGGTTGTTGGCGAGGTCGGAGTTCATCCGGCCCACGATCGCCTCATGGCTGTAGGACCCGTCAGCACCGAAGGGCACCTCACGCAGCAGGAAGAACCGGACCTGGTCGAGGCCGTACTGCTCCACCCAGTCCTTCGGCGCGACCGTGTTGCCCAGCGACTTGGACATCTTCACGCCCTTGTTGAACAGGAATCCGTGGATCATGATCCGTTTCGGCAGCTCGAGCCCTGCGGACATCAGGAACGCAGGCCAGTAGATGGCGTGGAAGCGTGAAATGTCCTTGCCGATAACGTGGACGTCGGCTGGCCAGTACTTTTTGAAGCGTTCCGACTCGGTATCGGGGAACCCGACCCCGGTGAGGTAGTTGGTGAGCGCGTCCACCCAGACGTACATCACGTGGTCTTTGTTGCCGGGGACCGGCACTCCCCAGTCGAAGGTGGTGCGG
Organism: Arthrobacter sp. TB 23; assembly: GCF_000294595.1. Lineage (NCBI taxonomy): Bacteria > Bacillati > Actinomycetota > Actinomycetes > Micrococcales > Micrococcaceae > Arthrobacter > Arthrobacter sp. TB 23. The sequence goes on from NZ_ALPM01000069.1 coordinate 38,766, forward strand.
CTGATGGACAGGTCCTCCAGGCCGCGCTTCACGAAGCTGATGACCTCATTGAAGCGGGACTGGGGCGCGCCGAACTCGGGCTGGTCGGAGTACAGGGCAAGGAGCTTGTCCTGGTAGGCGGACAGGCGGAAGAAGTAGCTTTCCTCTTCCGTCCAGGTCACCTCGGTGTCGGTTTCGGTGGCGTAGCGGACGCCGTCGTCGCGCACCTCGGTGTCGTCCTCGCTGTGGAACGCCTCGTCCCGCACCGAATACCAGCCAGCGTATTTGTCCAGGTAGATGTCGCCGCGGGCTTCCATCAGCTTCCAGATGGCGGAGGCAGCGGCGTAGTGGTCGGCGTCAGTGGTGCGGATGAAACGGTCATAGGAGCTGCCGACGTCGTCGTTCATGGCCTGGAACGCCTGGGCGTTGCGGGTGGCCAGGTCCCGGACGGGGATGCCTTCGCGGTCGGCGGTCTGCTGCATCTTCAGGCCGTGCTCATCGGTGCCGGTCAGGAACATCACGTCGTAGCCGTCGAGGCGCTTGAACCGGGCCAGTGCATCGGTGGCGATCGCCTCATAGGCGTGGCCGATGTGCGGGATCCCGTTGGGGTAGGAGATCGCGGTGGTGAGGTAATACGGGGGCAGCTGCTCTGTGGATGTCACCTAAAGAAATTACCCTGTTTTCCTGTCCCTTGTCGCTTCGTGACCGGGCAGCCCGCTGGTAACGTCCGTGGCATGGTCCCTGATCTGGCGCACGACGACGACGGTTCCGCCCCCGGGCCCGCGTCTGAAGCAACACAGTTGGTCGCTGCCGTACGCGACCGGCTGCGAACCGTTGCCGACCCCGCGAAGGCGCCCCGGATGCAGGCGTACATGAAATCGGCGATGCCCTATCTCGGGGTGTCGTCCCAGCCGCTCAAAGTGATCTGCCGGGAAGTCTTCACTGCGCACCCGCTTCCGGACCGGAGCCAGTGGGAGTGGGCGGTCCGCCAACTGTGGGACGGGGCAACTTTTCGGGAGGAACGGTACGCCGCCGTCGCCCTTCTGACCCACCGCCGCTACAGCGGCTATCAGGATGAGCAGACGCTCCCGCTGTACCGTCAACTGGTGGAGACCGGCGCCTGGTGGGACTTCATCGACGTGATCGTCAGTCGCGGTGTGGGACCTATCCTGCGGGCCGCGCCGGAAACAGTGACGCCGCTGATGCGGTCCTGGGCCCGCGACGGCCACCTCTGGGTACGCCGGACGGCGATCCTGTGCCAGCTCCCCAGCAAGGGGGAAACCAACGCTGCGCTGCTGGCCGACGTCGTCGGGGTGAACCTTGAGGGCAGTCTTTACGGCAAGGAATTCTTTATCCGCAAAGCGATCGGGTGGGCGCTGAGGGAATATGCGAAGACGGACCCCGGCTGGGTGCTGGCCTTCGTTCAGGACAACGAAAAGGGCCTCTCGCCGCTGTCGCGGAGAGAGGCCCTGAAGCATTTGGGTGGCTAGCTCTGCAGATCCACTTCGCGTGCCACCGTCGCGCCGATCGCTTCCTTGAGGGCGTCAAGCACGTCCTGTGGAACCGCGCTGTCGACGGTCAACAGGGAGAGGGCCTGGCCGCCCTCCGTGTTGCGGGCCACCTGCATGCCGGCAATGTTGATTTCCTTCTCCCCCAGCAACCGACCGAGGGTACCGATCACGCCGGGACGATCCTGGTACAGCAGGACCAGCAGGTGCTCGCTGATCGGGATTTCCAGGTCGTAGCCGTTGACGCCCACCAGCTTCTCGATCTGCTTGGGGCCAGTCAGGGTGCCCGCTACCGAGATCTGCGATCCGTCCGACAGCGCGCCCCGGATGGTAAGCACGTTGCGGTACTCCTCCGATTCGGGGGTGGTGACCAGCCGGGTGTTGATGCCCCGCTGTTCGGCGAGGATCGGAGCGTTCACATAGGAAACCTGCTCGGAGACGATATCGGTGAAGACCCCCTTGAGGGCTGCGAGCTCCAGCGCCTTCACATCCAGGGAGGCGATTTCGCCGGCGACCTCGACCTCGATCTGGGTGAGCGAGTCGTGGGTCAGCGCGGTGAAGATCCGGCCCAGCTTCTCGATCAGCGGGATTCCCGGGCGCACCTCAGGTGCGATGACGCCGCCGGCCACGTTGACGGCGTCGGGCACCAGTTCACCAGCCAGGGCGAGGCGGACCGACTTGGCAACAGACACGCCGGCCTTTTCCTGCGCCTCATCGGTGGACGCGCCGAGGTGCGGGGTGACCACCACGTTGTCGAGGGTGAAGAACGGCAGGTCGGTGCTGGGCTCGGTGACGAAAACGTCGACGCCGGCGCCGGCAATCTCGTTGGACTGCAACGCGGTGAACAGCGCTGCCTCATCCACGAGACCTCCGCGGGCCACGTTGACGACGTAAGCCGAGGACTTCATCTTCTTGAAGGCGGCCTCGCCAAGCATGCCCAGCGTCTCGGGGGTTTTCGGCATGTGGATGGTGATGAAGTCTGACTGTTCAAGGAGCTCGTCCAGGGTGACGAGCTGGACGCCGAGCTGGGCGGCGCGGGCCGAGGTGATGTACGGATCGTAGGCGAGGATCTCGGTATCGAAACCCTGCAGGCGGGCCGCGACGAGGGCGCCGATGCGCCCGAGACCGATGATGCCGACCTTCTTCTCGTACAATTCGATGCCCGAGTACTTGGAACGCTTCCACTCGCCGCCCTTGAGCGCTGCGCTGGCCTGCGGGATGTGGCGGGCGAGGCTGAGGATGTGGCCGACGGTCAACTCGGCGGCGGAGATGATGTTGGAGGTGGGCGCGTTGACCACCATGACGCCCGCCTGCGTGGCGGCTTTGATGTCGACGTTGTCCAGGCCGACGCCGGCGCGGGCAATGACCTTCAGGTTCGGCGCTGCGGCGATGGCTTCGGCATCCACCTGGGTGGCGGAGCGGACGAGGATGGCGTCGACGTCGACAATTGCGGCGAGCAGCTGGGCCCGATCCGAACCGTCGGTCTGCCGGATCTCAAAGTCGGGGCCCAAGGCCTCAACAGTGGCTGGGGACAGCTCTTCGGCAAGGAGAACTACGGGTTTGCTGGTCACGGGGGTGATCCTTCGCTGCTGTGCTGTGTGAGTTAGACAATTCGGGGGGATGTGGCAAGTCTAAATGGGCGGTGCGCCCGGGCCCGCTTTGTTACTCAGCGGGCCGGACGACGCCACAGCGCAGCACTCGGCCAGGACTCCGAAGGGCCCTGGCCGAGTGCTGTTGCTGTGTCGAAGAAACGACCGTATCTAGCGGGCTACTGAGCCTTCGTTGTAGTCGTCGTTCGTCTTGATCCAGGAGAAGAGCTTCCGCAGTTCGCGGCCGGTGGCCTCGATCGGGTGGTCCTCACCCTTCTTGCGCAGCTCGGCAAATTCCTTGCCGCCGTTGTCCTGGTCGTCGATGAAGCGCTTGGCGAAGGCACCGCTCTGGATGTCGGCGAGGACAGCCTTCATGTTTTCCTTCACCGAGGGGTCGATGACGCGGGGGCCGGAGACGTAGTCGCCGTACTCAGCGGTGTCGGAAACGCTCCAGCGCTGCTTGGCGATGCCACCTTCAACCATCAGGTCGACGATCAGTTTCAGCTCGTGCAGGACCTCGAAGTAGGCGACCTCCGGCTTGTAGCCGGCCTCGGTCAGGGTTTCGAAACCGTACTGGATGAGCTGTGATGCGCCACCGCAGAGGACTGCCTGCTCGCCGAAGAGATCGGTTTCGGTTTCCTCGGTGAAGGTGGTCTCGATGACTCCGGCGCGGGTGCCGCCGATGGCCTTGGCGTAGGACAGCGCCAGTTCACGTGCCTTGCCGGACGGGTTCTGCTCGACGGCGATCAGATCGGGGACGCCTCGGCCGGCTTCAAACTCGCGGCGCACGATGTGGCCGGGGCCCTTGGGCGCAACCAGAGCGACGTCGACGTCGGCGGGTGCCTTGATGTAGCCGTAGCGGACGTTGAAACCGTGGCCGAAGAACAGGGCGTCGCCGGCCTGCAGGTTGGGGGCAATGTCCTCCGCGTACACGTGGCGCTGCACCTGGTCCGGGGTGAGAACCATGATGAGGTCGGCCTCGGCGGTGGCGTCAGCGACGCTCAGCACGCGAAGACCCTCGGCCTCCGCCTTGGCGCGGGACTTCGAGCCTGCTTTGAGGCCAACACGGACGTCGACGCCGGAGTCGCGGAGGCTCAGCGCGTGCGCGTGCCCCTGGCTGCCATAGCCAATAACAGCCACGGTGCGGCCCTGGATGATTGAAAGGTCTGCATCGTCGTCGTAGAACAACTCAGTCACTTGGTTTTCTCCTGTGTGTTTTCTTGCTGGAGTCCAGCTTGTGGTCTTTTGGGTGGAACTGCCGTTAGGTGTCAGGCGCTGCGTAGGGCGCGGTCGCTCATGGACTTTGCCCCGCGGCCAACGGCCAGGGTTCCTGACTGAACAATTTCGCGGATCCCGAACGGCTCCAGCACTGACAGGAGTGCTGTGAGCTTTTCGGCGGTGCCGGTGGCTTCGATGATCAGGGCGTCGGTTGAGACGTCGACCACCGATGCGCGGAACAGGTCGGCTGCCTGGGTTACCTGCAGCCGTGTTGCGGCATCTGCCCGTACCTTGACCAGGATGTGGTCGCGCTGCACGGAGGAATCGGGAACCAGCTCAACAATCTTGATCACGTTGATGAGCTTGTTCAGCTGTTTGGTGACCTGCTCCAGCAGGTCACCCTCGGCCTCGACCACTACCGTGATCCGGGACATACCCTGGATCTCGGTGGGGCCAACTGCCAAAGAATTGATGTTGAACGCGCGGCGCGCAAAGAGACTTGCGACGCGGGTCAGGACGCCGGGAACGTCCTCCACCAGAACGGAAAGCGTGTGACGAGCCATGTTAGTCCTCCTGCTCCCAGTCTGGGGTCATATTGCGGGCAATCTGGATGAGGTCGTTGCTGACCCCCGAGGGGACCATCGGCCACACCATTGAGTCGCGGCTGACAACGAAGTCGATGACCACCGGACGGTCGTTGATCTCCAACGCCTGCGCGATGGTGGCATCGATGTCTTCGTCCCGTTCGCAGCGGAGGCCCGCACACCCGTAGGCGTCGGCAAGCTTCACAAAGTCGGGTACCCGGACGGTGTCATGACCCGTGTTCAGGTCAGTGTTCGAATACCGGCCCTCATAGAAGAGAGTCTGCCATTGGCGGACCATCCCGAGGGACGAGTTGTTGATGACTGCCACCTTGATGGGGATGTTGTTGATCACACAGGTGGCCAGTTCCTGGTTGGTCATCTGGAAGCAGCCGTCGCCGTCGATCGCCCAGACCACCCGGTCCGGATTACCCACCTTGGCACCCATTGCTGCGGGCACTGCGTATCCCATGGTGCCGAGGCCACCGGAGTTCAGCCAGGCGTGAGGGCGCTCGTATTTGATGAACTGTGCAGCCCACATCTGGTGCTGGCCCACGCCTGCGGCGTAAACCCCTTCGGGTCCGGTCATCTCGCCGATCCGCTTGATCACGTGCTGCGGTGCCGACAGGCCGTCGTCGGGCTGGGTGTAGCCCATGGGGTAGGTTTCGCGGAGCCGGTTGATCATGGTCCACCAGGCGTCAATGTTCGGCGCACCGGTGGCGGCGAACTGCTCGCGCAGGGCGTTGGTGAGCTCGGGCATGATCTCTTTGACCGAGCCGACAATCGGAACGTCGGCGGTGCGGTTCTTGGAGATCTCGGCGGGGTCGATGTCCGCGTGGATCACCTTGGCACCGGGTGCGAAGGTGGACAGGACACCGGTGACCCGATCGTCGAACCGGGCGCCCAGTGTGATGAGCAGGTCCGATTGCTGCAGCGCGGTCACGGCTGACACTGAGCCGTGCATGCCGGGCATGCCGACGTGCTGCTGGTGCGAATCGGGAAACACGCCGCGCGCCATCAGCGTAGTGACTACGGGTGCGCCAACAAGCTCGGCCAGTTCCAACAGTTCAGCGGCACCGTGGGCTTTGATGACACCGCCACCCACGTAGAACACCGGGCGCTGGGATTCGCTGATCAGCCGGGCTGCCTCGCGAACCTGCTTCGAGTGACCGCGAACCACTGTCCGGTAGCCGGGCAGGTCGATCTTCGGCGGCCAGGAGAACGTCGTCGTCGCCTGCTGCGCATCCTTGGAGATGTCGACGAGCACCGGGCCGGGGCGGCCGGTGGATGCGATATGGAAGGCCTCGGCAATGATCCGAGGGATGTCGGCAGCCTTGGTGACCAGGTAGGAGTGCTTGGTGATGGGCATGGTGATGCCCACGATGTCGGCTTCCTGGAACGCGTCCGAGCCGATCACCGCGCTGTTGACCTGGCCGGTGATGATGACCATCGGAACGGAGTCCATGTGGGCGTCGGCGATGGCGGTGACCAGGTTGGTGGCGCCGGGGCCGGAGGTGACGATGCAGACACCCGGCCGGCCGGTCACCATGGCATAGCCCTGGGCCGCGTGCCCGGCGCCCTGCTCGTGGCGCACCAGGATGTGCCGGAGTTTCGTGGAGGCGAGCAATGGATCGTAAGTCGGAAGGATGGCTCCGCCGGGAAGGCCGAAGATGTCGTCGACACCTAGCTCCTCGAGAGAGCGGACGATCGCTTCCGATCCGAGCATCTCTGTGGGCGGAACTACAGTGTTGGGGCCTCGGACGTCAGTGGGCTGGACGGCTTGCACTGAGTCACGGGTGTGGCTGCGCGCCGGGGCCGCCGGAGCGGTTGGTTTGGCCATCAGCGTGGGGCTGGAGGGCGATCCCTTGGACATTGGTGACTTCCTTGATGAATCGATACTGCTCGTGTAATGCGGGTGTCGTGCGCTTTGCGTCGGATGGGAACAAAAAAACCCCTCAGCCTGGTTGGCTCCGTGAGGGGTTGCGCGTGACGTAGTGTTACCAGTCGGGCTTTAGGCCACGCGCTTGGTAAGAAGGACTACTACGGATTCGAACTGCATATCTGTAGTTTCCACTCACCTTTTGGGGGTGTCAAACGGCGACACCTGGCGTCTCACTATATGGACACCTCGTCCAGTTAGTGGACACTAACTGGGTTGGCTTTTGGGCCGCCCCCTCCCCCACTGAAACGTTCGACTTGGCTGGCCTAGACGCCTCGAACCCGCAACACCTGCACACGGGATTCCGCCCCACAGCCCTGACTAACCATAAATGCTGGCACCTCCAGTATTGGCACTTGCGGTGCAGGACGATTCGGCCGATGAAGATCTGTGGGTCAGCAGCCGATACCTTGTGGGTTCTCCAAACAGGTCTCCGCCACGCTATGCCGCTCACTGCGCCAAATGCTCATCAAATGCAGCTCCGAAGTAACCCTTGCCTGACCCGCAACAGGCAACCACGGACCACCATCCACCGAATAATCCCCAGCGAAGAGCGTATCCAGCCCGACCAGGTAGTCGCCCGTTTCGGAATACCTGTGGCTAGTTAAAGTCTCAACGTCGAAGCCGTCCCCGGGCAGCGCCGACCCAGGATCGGTGGTGACCAGGCTCGAACCGTCACCATACGACCACTCATACGACACTGGCCACGCACGAAGCCGAATCTGAGCGTTCTGGAACTCAAACGTGAACTCCTGCTCCTGCGCCACGGCATAAAAATTGCTGTGCGCATTCCGCAGTCCGAAATGATCCGGCTGAGAAAACACGCCGGCAGCGATAATCGGTTGGCTCTCGAACTCGGTCAACGTAATGACGATAGGGGCTTCTTCCAGCGTCGCCGCCGTCGGGGCGGTCGGCGGGGCCCCCGGATACAAACAACCACTACGTCCCGTCGCGGTCCGCGTTGGCGGACTAACATTGCGATTCATCTCAATCCACTGCACCAACACCCCATCCGCCTGTGCATCACACTGGGCATTCAACTGCACGCAATACGCAGGGTCCATAAAATCCTGCGCCCCAGCAGTACACACCCGCTCATACGTGTAATCCACCCCGTCATCCACCGGAAGTTGAGCCAGATTTGCTGACGGACTGACGGAATCAGACCCCGAGGTCCCGGATGTCGTGTTTCGGACGGTGTTTGTGGCATTTACGACGCCACCGTCGCCGAATCCGGCCTCCGGTGTTTCCTGTTCAGCAAGTGCCAGGGGGAGACCAAACAAGCTGACAGTGAAGGTTGCTGTGGTCATCCCGATAAGGCAAGGCCTCGAAGGCCGAAGCATGCTCTCACGTCCCTTCTGGCGAACCGAAGTCAAGCATGATCCATTGCGAATTTTCATATAGCGCGATCGTCGTATAAACGGTCGCGTCGACAGTCGGCGAACCACCGGCCAACTCGCCAGTCTCATCAAAGTACGAAATGGAAGTCTGCGCGACTTCGCTGAACGAGTTCACGGAACCTTCAGTGTTCAGCTCGAAAAGGCTCATAAATGAGACCAGTGTGGCATCGCCTCCCGAGATCCACCCCCCACTTTCGAACTGAGCTTCAACCTCGCCGACTATGTTCCCGCAGGTTGCACAACCAGTGTCAGTGATCTCTAGGAACTCAGCCCAGTCGTTGGTGATATATCCGTAGCTGAAAAGCTCAAACCAGTACTCGGTGAAGGCTTCAAGGCCCTCGACCGAATTCTCATCGGCCAGGGGCGGCTTCTCCGGCACCGGGATGTTCGCCGCCGGGCCATCAGACGATGCGGGGCTCGGCTCGGGCGTGGTGGGTGCCGTGATGGTGGGGGCCTGGGAGGGGCTCGGCGACGTGTCGGCCGAGGTAGAGACGACCGGAGTTGGCGACCCCGGCGCACCGGGATCGCCCTGGCACCCCACCATCAAAAGACCAGTGATCATGACCAGCGCGGCGGTCGTACGCCGCGAACCGAAGATGCTGCGAGGCTGTGGCATCGTGACTCCCGAGAAACGGTGCGAGTCGAACCAATCGAAGACACCAGAATAACCGAATCCAAAGATTTGCAAACCGTTATCCACAACCCAAATGACGTCAATCTCAGCCTAGGACCTTCGCCCGGCCCCAGAAGCCCGAAGGTGAAAGCCACATCGGACAGTCGTCGGCTGGACTGGGGCTGGGGGGCACCGACGCTCCTGAACCGACGGTGGAGTCCCCTGGCAGTGCGGTCAGGTCTGTCTCAGTAGATCGAGACACTTGGGCAGCACTGGAAAGGACTGACTTGCTAGAAGGGCGGAGGTATGTCGGGTGGTGGTGCTGGTGGTGGGTCGGGTCTGGTGAGGTAGGTTTCACCGGCAGGCGAGATCGCGATGATGGTCCCGGGCTCGGGTTGTTGGTAGTGCCAGTAGCCTTCGGTTTTGAACATGTGGTGGCGTTTACACAGGGCCGCCAGATTCCCGTAGGACGTTTTGCCGCCGTGTGACCAGGGGGTGGTGTGGTCGAGTTCGCAGAACACCGCCAACCGGTTACACCCAGGATGCCGACACGTCCCGTCCCTAACCCGGACCGCATCCTTCAGGTCCTGCGGGACCCGATACGTGGTCGCATCGGCGCCTAACCTGGCCCCGGTGAAGGGGTGGGTGAGGATCCTGGTGAACGATGGTGCGTGCCCGGCGAGTTTCCGGGCGGTCTCGGGATCAATCGGCCCGTAGCCTTCCAGCTCACCCGGGGTATCCCCGCCGAGGAGAGTCATCACCGGAACGGTGACGAACACCTTCGCC
>NZ_ALPM01000070.1:0-49351 GCF_000294595.1 Arthrobacter sp. TB 23
CCCCGGGGGTGGCGATCCGTTCCTATTACCTAATGCTGGTCAGCGTTCGTGGCCCCGACGGCAGTTAGGACGCGCGACGAGCCCGGGCGGCGCGACGTTTGAGAGCGCGGCGCTCATCTTCACTCAGTCCACCCCAAACACCGGCATCCTGTCCCGATTCGATAGCCCACTGAAGGCAGGTGTCAACCACCTGACAACGACGGCAAACGCTTTTGGCTTCTTCGATCTGAAGAAGGGCAGGCCCAGTATTTCCGACCGGGAAGAACAGCTCCGGGTCCTTGTCCAGACATGCAGCGCGGCTACGCCAATCCATGTACGATCACTTTCTCCTTCGGCGATCCGTGTTTGTGAAAACATTCACGAATGGCCACATAGTAAAGGGGCCAGTACGGCCCCCGGTTGCTTCTTCCTCAAGGCTGTCACGTTAAATCGAAGCAAACAAGAGGAAACAAGCGGTAAATTGTGCAATGTGGTGAGTTATACATCACAGCCATTAGCAGCTGGCACGGAAATCAATGCGTCGCTTTGATTCGACTATGTCGGGTGGCCGCCTCCGTGTCAAGACCTCGGATGCTCGGCAGGATCATCATGACTAGGCTTGAGAAACCACAAGCTTCGACGGCTGGACCAAAGAATTAGGGTGCAGAAATCGTCATGGCGATTGACTAGATGATATGGATACGTTTATGCAGAAATTGCAGCTAAAACGAACGACTTTCCCTCGGGTGACACCCTGATGGCGGGCGAAACTGGCGAGGCAACACCCGAACCTCTTCCCACCGGTGCTCGTCCGGCCGGAGCTAAAGTTATTGCTGCGATTCTGTTGGTGGAGGCGCTCGGACTGCTCGCCGCCGCTGGGTGGTACCTGTACGGGCTCCTCACCAGCACACCCACCTCGCTCGGCGGGGCAGTCTTCACCATGGTATTCCTCGTGGTGCTCGCGATCTGGCTACTGGCGGTCAGCTACAACCTCCTCCGCGGGTACCGCTGGACTAGATCCGCTGCGCTGGTGTTCCAACTCTTCATGATCGTGATCGCCATACCCACGCTGTCAGCCGGCGTCGTGATTGTGGGTGTGGCCCTGTTGCTACCGGCGGCGGCCGTCGTGCTGCTCCTGTTCACCAAACCAGTTGTCGCCCACACCACGCGTACGGCAGACAGCCCCAAGGTCCTTTAATCAGGGGGGAGCGCAACCTGGACCTCAAGTGGGTCACCGTGGCCCAGCTGAAACCCACGCCCCGGGGTGGGGCAATCATCACAGTCCAGTCGTACGCCGAAAAAATCTCCATCAGATGGTTGACGGGGGGAAAGGACCATTCCCGCCCGTGTCGATCGTGCCTGGGCTGCCAACGGGATTCTGGTGACCGCAGGGCCGTTCAGGGCCGTAAGAATGAGCCGATAGCCCGCCGCGACCAGCACAGCGAGATGGCGGTGCGTCTCGGGTGCGAGCCGATCGGCGTCATCAATCAGGAGAAGAGCATCGGATGGCTCATCACCGGCACGGTGGGCCAGGGCCAGGTCCCTCCAGAAGGAGTCCGGCTCGGCCTGCGAGCCCGGGCCCAGACATACCGTGCCGGTGGGTACCGACGCCGCGATGCGCTGGAGGAGGGTGGTGCGCCCTGAACCTGCGCTGCCCAGGACAAGGAACACCGAACCCCTCGTCGGCTCAAGGTAAACCACTCCCAGCTCGTCGCCGCCGACGCCGATTGGTACGCGCAGCGGACCCCCAACCGGGGCCCTGAACAGGTCGCCGGACGCGCGGATTACCGAGGGAATGGGCAGCACCCGGAAGGGCTGCGTCGTCGGCTGTGGCCCGGTGGCAGGGTTGACGGCGGGTCCGGTTATTCGTCCGAGGGCCACCTGTCCCAGGGCGCCCGCTGTGGTCCCGATCGGCCCCTGAGCCAGGCAGCGCCCTGGTAGATCTTCCGTCGGCGAATGGGCTGGCCACGTCAGAATCGTTTCTCGGCCCGCGCCCAGAGGAAAATACAATCGATTGGGAATTTGAGTAAAAAACTGGGAAGTTGTCAGCTCACGTCCGCCGGCAGCCACCAGGGTGATGCCAGCAGCGAGACCGTCCCGGGCAATGTCCTGCAGAAGTCCTTCGGCCCAAGCCCAACGACTGTTTCGGAGCGCTCCCGCCCAGCGACCCCACCCGGAAATCACCACAACCAGCCCAGGGTTGGGGGGAGTGCCGTCGTCGGACCCGGGGGAACGCGAAAGCCGGGTGATGACCTGCTCGGATATCAGCTTCAGAACGCGTGCAGCTCGCTTGAGCTCCTGCGGGCCGACATGCGCGCCTACCTGGGGCGCCGGGGCCGCCCACCCGAGGCTCCCATCGCCGTCCAGAAGATACAGGTGATGATCCGGTACCCGGTGCACCAGCTGATCCACGAGGTGTACCAGGGCATCGGTGGTCCCGCCAGGCGGGTAGCCGACCAATGCGAGATGTGATTGCTCAACAGGGGACCACAGGAGTTGACGTTGGGACTGCTGCTCCGGTAGATCGAGCAACCCCAACGGGACGGTGCCCGGGGGGCTGGGCGGGTCGGGAAGTGGTGGCACTATTGCGGGTAGCTCTGGCAGGACCGGATAGTGCAGCGGAGCGCCCGGTTTCATGGCCGTGGCAGCAGCCAGCACAGTCACCAGCCGTGTGGCCAGCTCGGGAGCTATGGGTGTGGGAATCACCGTCCGCTGGCCCTGCACCGGGGTGGGGCTTGCGGCCTCTGGCTGCCGGAGGTAGCTGGCCAGGGCGACAACTCCAGCGCCGGTCGCACCCTCGTTTCCGGGCGCTCCTGTTGATGCAGTCTGAAATTCGATCGGGTTCCCGGACCCCACTTTTAGAAGGGCTCGTCCCGGTGCATCCACTGGGATGGCGGCTGCTGCCGTGGATCCGATGAGATCGTGAGACTCAAGCGCTGATCCGACCCGGAGCGCCATGGTGGCGGTCACGTTGGCCCTGATATCCGGCGACAGGGCACCTTGAGGGCGTTGGGTTGCCATGATCAGGTGAATGCCCAGCGACCGCCCGAGGGTGGCAACGCGCATCAAATCTCCCATCGCACCGGGAACATCTTCCACGAGCATTCGAAACTCATCGATGACCAGAACCAGGCGGGGGAGCACTGGTCTGTCGGGGTCCGGCCACTCGCGGATATCACCGACGAGATACCGTGCGAAGAGTTGCTCCCGTCGCCTGATCTCTGCCAGCAAGGACTTGAGGGCCCGCGCCACTGCGGCCGCCGACAGATCGGTCAGCAGGCCCACGGCATGCGGCAGGTCGGAGAGTATCCGCAGCGCGGCACCACCCTTGAAGTCAATGAAGAGAAAGTTCACGTCGCTGGGACTGTGGTGGAGCGCAATGGAAAGAACCAGGGATCTGAGGAGCTCTGATTTTCCCGACCCCGTAGTCCCCGCAATGAGCAAGTGTGGTCCGTCCGAGACCAGGTCAAAGATCAGTGCACCCGCAGGGCTGGGGCCAATCGGCGCGGCGAGGCCCGGCCCGGGCCTGGCCCAGGTGCGGATCACCTGCTCGGGCGCGGTCGGTACGAGAAGGGCGAGGCTGGTCCGGCCAAACGGGATTGGGAACTCTTGGCCGATACCAGCCACTGCCGCAGGACAATCAGCGAACCCCCGGATCGCCCGCGCGCGGGCAAGCCTGCCGAACGACCGGTTACCCACCAGATCCGGGCGGAAACTGCTCGGATATCCTTCGGCCAGCAGATCGGCTTGACCGCAGCGAAGATCAATGCGCATCCCAGACCCGTCCGGCCCCGGGGGTAACTCCTCCCCAGGGCCGACCCCAAACCTGAAAATCGCAGCCAACCGTCCCCTCGGCGGATTCCAGAGGGCGCTCGATCCGAACAACAACACCGGTACCGGGAATTCGGCCCGGGAAAGTTCGGCGAGCGCCGTGTCCGTATCAGCCAGCACAATCCCAGGGAGAAAGCGTGCGTCCACCGGCAGTTCAACGTCGGTTCCAACACAGATCGCGGCACCGGGCGAATGGCTTAGCTGAAGCAGCAGAGATCGAGCCAGTCCCAGCAGGTGGAGTCCGGACCCCGAAATGCTGATCTCCGGCACAGGAAATGCTGTTCCATTCGAAGCTAGTTCAATAACCACCGGAACATCAGTCAAAAGCGGAGGAGCCCAAAATCCGCCAGCCGGCTTGACCACCAGGTTCGCGTGCTGGGTCCCCTCCCCAATCCTGACGAAAACCGGGATTCCGTCCATTCCGCGGCGTACTGCCTGATCGGGACAGGTTGATGCGACGGCCTGTAAGGCCAGCCAGCCGACGTCGCACACGGCCCGCCGTCGATCTCGGTCCTCCTCGGCTGCCCGGGCTAGGGCGGCAGCGAAACCACGGCGTGCACGGCGGCGCGCCACCAGCGGAGCCAAGCCGACCCCGGCCGACAACACGCTGAAGCCCAGAAAAAGCCACATCCCGGTGGTCAGGGCTAAACCGATTCCCAGAGCGAGCGGAACGAGGGCGGCAGCCACCATCGCCGGGTTTGCGGTGACAGAGCTCGGGCGCGCTACCTCGAGGGGCTCTGAAAGATGGGGAACCGGCTCGCCCGGCGGGGGCTGATCTACCAGTGAGAGACGGCAACGGCTACCCCCTAGTCTGATCCTGGATGTGACCGAGACAGTAGCTTCACTTACCAGCGAATCATCAACCCAGGTCCCATTGCCTGAGGAGACGTCCCGCAGTAGGACACGATTCCGTTCGACGGTCAGCAGCGCGTGGACCCGCGACACTTCAGGATCGTCAAGGACAATGTCAGTTCCCGAGCGTCCGACCGAGTACGTACCGCGGGTTAGCCCTACCAGCTGGCCAGCATCCGGCCCGGAACAGACGACAAAGACCAGGTGTGGCGGTAATGTTCCGCCCCGGGGCCGGTCCGGGCAGGGGACCGTGCCGCCTGCCACGACCACCGCCCCAGTCACCAGGGGTGCCACGCCGAGACTCAGATCCTCCAGCGACTGACCCGCGACGGTGCACGCACCAGTGTTGTAACCAGCGAACAGAGCATCTCGGAGCGCCAGGGCCGACCTAATCAGCGAGGTGTCAACGACCAGCTCAATCGTCCTGCCTTGTGGTGGCGCCGAAGGGCAGGGCGCCCAAACCAGTGTGAGGTGAAGCAGCATAGGCCCGGACCTTCGGCGGAATCCAACGATTTCTGTCACCGACGCTATCGGCCCAGGGCAGGCCGGGCGGCCTGACGAGGCGAAAAGTGGACAAACGCAGATCAGGCGTTTTTCCCTGTGTGCCTATAGGCTTGACTACTGGGTCCGGCTGGACATGTTCTTTACCTGCCACTAGAGAAGGTCATTGTTTCGTGAAGATTGCTGTTATTGCGCTTGGGAAAATCGGGCTTCCGCTCGCCGTGCAGTTCGCGTCCAAGGGCCACGAGGTGGTCGGCGTGGATGTGAACGCTCAGGTAGTTGGGTTGGTGAACCAGGCGGTTGAGCCGTTCCCGGGCGAAGCCCATTTGCAGGAGAAGCTTTCGGAGTTGGTTCCGGCGGGGAAGTTGCGGGCTACCACTGATTACGCGGATGCGGTGCCTGGTGCTGATGCTGTGGTGTTGGTGGTCCCGTTGTTTGTTGATGAGGATGCGAAGCCTGATTTCGGTTGGATGGATGCGGCGACGAATGAGCTGGCGAAGCATTTGACGCCTGGCACGTTGGTGTCGTTTGAGACGACTCTTCCGGTGGGTACGACCCGGACGCGGTGGAAGCCGATGCTTGAGGCTGGTTCAGGTTTGGTCGAGGGCGTGGATTTCCATTTGGTGTTCTCCCCAGAGCGGGTGCTGACTGGTCGGGTGTTCGAGGATTTGAGGAAGTACCCGAAGCTGGTGGGTGGGTTGTCCCCGGCCGGCGCGGCGACGGCTGTTGAGTTTTATGAGGCTGTCCTTGACTTTGATGACCGTCCCGATTTGCCTCGGGGGAATGGCGTCTGGGATTTGGGTTCCGCTGAAGCGTCGGAGCTGTCGAAGCTGGCTGAGACCACGTACCGGGATGTGAATATCGGGTTGGCCAATCAGTTTGCCCGGTTCGCGGCGACGACCGGGATTGATATTTATCAGGTGATCGATGCGTCGAACTCGCAGCCGTATAGCCACATCCATCAGCCAGGTATCGCGGTGGGCGGTCACTGCATTCCGGTGTATCCGCGGTTGTATCTGTGGAATGACCCTGACGCGACGGTGGTCCGTGCCGCGCGTGAGGCTAATGCTGGTATGCCGGATTACACGATTGGGCTTCTGGAGGGCGCGTATGGCGACCTTCAGGGTGCACGGGTGGTGGTGCTTGGCGCCGCGTACCGCGGTGAAGTGAAGGAGACAGCGTTTTCCGGGGTGTTCGCTGCCGTTGATGCGCTCAAGGCCCGTGGAGCTACCGCGTTGGTGCATGATCCGATGTACACGGATGAGGAACTTCAGCGTCTGGGTTTCGAGGCGTACCACCTGGGTGAGCCGATCGATGCCGCCGTGGTGCAGGCCAACCATAAGTCGTATGCGTCGTTGGGCCCGGCTGATCTTCCTGGGGTGAAGGCATTCATTGATGGGCGTCGGGTGAGTTCGGCTGAGCACTGGGACGGTGTGCTGTACCGGGTCATCGGCAAGGCCTGATCCTTTGCGACACGCGCTTCATAACGGAAGAAGGACTCGATGAGTTTCATAGCTGACGGCGCTGATGTGTCCGCCCAGGCCACCCTGGGTGAGGGCACCAAGGTGTGGCACCTGGCGCAGGTACGTGAGGACGCGGTCCTGGGGGAGAACTGCATCGTGGGCCGGGGCGCGTATATCGGAACCGGTGTCCAGGTTGGCGCGAATTCGAAAATCCAGAACTACGCGCTCGTCTACGAGCCGGCGTCGTTGGGTCATGGGGTGTTCATCGGCCCGGCGGTGGTGCTGACCAATGACACATATCCGCGGTCGGTGTCGCCGGATGGTGAACTCAAGAGCGCCCACGACTGGACACCGGTCGGCGTCACCATCGGCGACGGCGCGTCGATTGGCGCCCGCGCCGTCTGTGTGGCACCGGTGACGATCGGTGAGTGGGCCACTGTGGCCGCAGGCGCCGTCGTGACCAAGGATGTTCCGGCATATGCCCTGATGGTGGGGGTCCCGGCGAAACGGGTCGGCTGGGTCGGTAAGGCCGGCCACCCGCTGCGCAACGAAGCGGGTACCTGGGTGTGCCCGGCCACCGGAGAAAAGTACGAAGAAACCACAGCAGCAGTGGGTTCAACAGTAGTGGGTTCAACAGCAGCGGGTTCAACAGCGAGTTCAATACTGAAACCAGTAGGGGTAGAGGCATGAGTAAAGGGTTCATTCCGGCAGCGAAGCCGATTGTAGGGGACGACGAGCGGGCAGCGGTGGATGCGGTACTGCTTTCAGGGATGCTCGCGCAGGGCGCCGAGGTGGCGTCCTTCGAGACCGAGTTCTCCGACGTCCTGTTAGACGGTCGGGCGGCTGTGGCAGTGAATTCCGGGACGTCCGGGCTGCACCTGGGATTGTTGGCTGCGGGGGTGGGCCCGGGGGATGAGGTGATTGTGCCGTCCTTCACATTCGCCGCGACCGCCAACTCGGTGGCCCTGACCGGTGCGACACCGGTCTTCGCTGATATTGAACTGGATCATTACTGCCTGGACATTGCCCACGTGGAGTCGCTGATCACCGACCGCACCAAGGGCATCATGCCGGTGCACCTGTACGGGCACCCCGCAAATATCGTTCAGTTCCGGGCCCTGGCCGATAAGCATTCAATCGGTTTGTTCGAAGACGCGGCGCAGGCTCATGGTGCGGGCCTGGACGGCCGGAAAGTGGGCACGTTCGGTGACTTCGCGATGTTCTCGCTGTATCCGACGAAAAACATGACCTCGGGTGAGGGTGGCATGGTGTCCACCGGCGACGCGACCATCGAACGGAACCTGAGGTTGCTGCGTAACCAGGGGATGGAACGCCAGTATGAGAACGAGCTGGTGGGCTTCAACGCCCGGATGACCAACCTGCATGCTGCAATCGGGCGGGTCCAGTTGACCAAGGTGATGGGTTGGACGGCTCAGCGCAAAGCTAATGCCGCGTTCCTGGATGCGAATCTCACCGGGGTCGCCACCCCTGCCGTGGCTCCGGGAGCCGAGCACGTCTACCACCAGTACACGGTGCGGGTCGATGGCGGCGCTGCTGCCCGGGACAAGCTCGCCTCCGCGTTGAAGGAGGACTACCAGATCGGTTCGGGAGTGTATTACCCGATCCCGAACCACCGTCTGCCGTCCTTCATGCGTGAAGAGGACCTGCCCAACACGGAGATCGCGGCCCAGGAAGTGCTATCCCTGCCGGTGCACCCGTCGCTGGACCAGGAAGACCTGGAACGCATCGTTGAAGCGGTCAACGCGTTGACCACGGCAGGAGCCTGAGCATGGTTGATCTGAAAGTCGGTTTGATCGGGCTCGGCATGATGGGACGCCATCACGCCCGGGTGATCCGGGAAGTTGAAGGCCTCGAACTCGTCGCTGTCGCTGATGCGTTCGGTGACCCGCACGGTGTCGCCGGGTCCCTGCCGGTCTGCGGCTCGGTCGAAGAGCTCATCAACCAGGGCATCGACATGGCTGTGTGCGCGGTCCCGACTGGTCTCCATGAGGAAGTCGGGTTGGCGTTGGCGGCCGCGGGCATCCACACCATGGTCGAGAAGCCCATCGCGTCGACCATCGACGGCGGGCAACGCCTCGTGGACGCGTTTGAAGAGCGCAATCTGGTCGGAGCGGTCGGCCACATCGAGCGGTTCAACCCTGCGTTGCAGTCACTGCGGGCCAGGATTGAGAACGGCGACCTGGGGGAGGTCTACCAGATCGCCACCCGCCGTCAGGGCCCGTTCCCGTCCCGCATCGCCGATGTCGGCGTCGTGAAGGACCTCGGCACCCACGACATTGATCTGACCGCCTGGCTCGCGCAGTCACCCTTCGCATCAGTCTCCGCGCTGACCAGCACCCGATCCGGTCGCCCGCACGAGGACATGGTCACCGCGTCGTGCCAGCTGAAAAACGGCGTGATCACCTCCCACCTGGTGAACTGGCTCTCCCCGATGAAGGAACGCCTCACCGTGGTCACGGGGGAAAAGGGAGCGTTCGTCGCTGATACCCTCACCGCCGACCTGACATTCTTCGAAAACGGCACCATCAACACCGAATGGGAAGCCGTTTCCAACTTCAGGGGAGTCTCCGAAGGCAACATCACCCGCCTCGCCCTGACCAAACGCGAACCCCTCAGATCCGAACACGAGGCCTTCAGGGACGCCGTGCTGGGCACCTCCAACAACATCGTCACCATGCGCGAAGGACTCAACACCCTCCGTGTAGCAGAGGCCATCATCGAATCGGCCACCACCGGCACAACGATAAAGCTCTAGGTATGCCGCTTAGAGTCCTTGTCGCAACGCGTATCTATGCCCCGGAGACGGGTGCTGCCGCTTTTCGGCTGGCGGCAATGGTCAAAGCACTGGAAGGCCGGGGACATCGAGTAACCGTGCTGACGACGTCAGCGCCCGGGTCGCGAAAATCCTCGCCGACCGTCCGGCGGTGGCCGGTCCTGCGTGATAAGTCTGGGGCGGTGCGCGGCTATGTCCAGTACGCCAGCTTCGACATTCCGCTGTTCTTCCGACTGCTTACTGCACCGGCCTTTGACCTCATTGTGGTGGAGCCCCCGCCCACCACCGGTGTGGTGGTCAGAATTGCCGCCGCACTACGCCGGCGCCCTTTTGTCTACTTCGCCGCCGATGTCAGTTCGGTAGCCGCGGAAGGTATTGGCGTGTCGCCGGCAGTGGTGCGGGTCCTCCGCGCCGTTGAGCGCTGGACCCTGTCAGGGGCCCGAAGGATCCTCACTGTGTCCGAGGGAGTCTCTACGGCAGTTGCCTCCCTGATTGGTCCATCGGACCGGATTATCAATGTGGGGACGGGCGTCGACACGGAGCAGTTCACCAGCGACGGACCAACCGGCACTGACAAGGGCAGGTACTTCGTCTATGCAGGAACCATGTCCGAGATCCAGGGCGCCGGTGTTTTCGTTGATGGGTTCATCGCGATCGCCAAGGAGTTCCCTGACGTTCGGCTCGTGATGCTGGGACAGGGAGTTGAAGGTGATGCTCTCCGTGAGCGTGCCCAGGCGGCTGCCGCGCCGATCGAATTCAGAGGGAACGTCGACGGCGGTCAGGTGTCGGCAGCGCTTAGGGGCAGCGTTGCCGGGCTCGCTTCGGTGAGACCGTCTCGAGGGTACGATTTCGCGTTCGCCACCAAGGCGCTAGTCAGCTTAAGCTGCGGTACGCCGGTCATCTACGCGGGAGTTGGACCGCTGAAGGACATCATCGCCGACGAGGGACTCGGCGTGAGCGTCGAATGGGATGCCGCTGAGGTGGCTGCTGCGATGAGGGCGGCTCTAACCTGGCCGCAGGACCCCGCCGAACGGCAGCGCATTTCACAATGGGTTGAGGAAAACTACTCGTTGACCGGCGTGGGCGCGAAGGCCGCGGCTGTCATCGAGGTCGCCGCCCGCGACTGACCGGGCTCGGCTGGATGGCGACACGATGGCTGCTCTGCCCTGTCCCACGTTGCCCAAATACAGGGCGCAACCCGATTCTCCGGTAATCTTGTGCAGGCAGAGCGCTGAGTAGCCGGCGCTGCCCCCAACAATTCAGGAGTGTTTGTGAACGTTGACCTCGTTGTCGTAGGGTCGGGCTTTTTCGGCCTGACCATTGCTGAACGGGCGGCCACCGAGCTCGGCCTGAAGGTAGCGGTCATTGACCGTCGCCACCATATTGGCGGTAACGCCTACAGCGAGAAGGAAGCGCAAACGGGTATTGAGGTCCACCGTTACGGTGCACACCTTTTTCACACCTCCAACGAGCGGGTCTGGGACTACGTGAGCCGGTTCACCGAGTTCACCAACTATGTCCACAAGGTGTACTCGAGCCATCAGGGCGAGGTCTACCCAATGCCCATTAACCTGGGCACGATCAACCAATTCTTCAGGTCTTCATACGGGCCAGCCGAAGCGAGGGCATTGATTCAGGAGCAGGCTGGGGAACTGGCGGGGACCGACCCGCAGAACCTTAACGACAAGGGCATCCAGCTCATTGGTCGTCCGCTTTACGAGGCGTTCATCAAGCACTACACAGGCAAACAATGGCAGACCGATCCCCGGGACCTGCCCGCCGAGATCATCTCCCGGCTCCCGGTCCGCTACACCTACGACAACCGGTACTTCAACGACAAGTACGAGGGCCTGCCCGTAGACGGGTACACGGCCTGGATCGAACGGATGGCAGACCATCCCAACATTCAGGTGCAGCTCAACACCGACTTCTTCGATGACAATCACGAGTTCTCCCGGGCAGCCACCCTGGGCCAGGTTCCAGTGATCTATACCGGGCCGGTCGACCGCTATTTCGACTACGCCGAAGGCGACCTGTCGTGGCGAACCATCGACTTGGAAGAAGAAGTTCTCCCGATCGAAGACTTCCAGGGCTGCTCAGTGATGAACTACCCGGATGAAGACATCGCCTACACCCGGATCCATGAGTTCCGCCATTTCCACCCCGAGCGGGACTACACCAAGGACGCGACTGTCATCATGCGCGAGTTCTCCCGGTTTGCGCAGAAAGACGACGAGCCGTACTACCCAGTGAACACCAGCGATGACCGCGCCAAGCTGAGCGCCTACCGCGACCTCGCCAAGGGTGAGAAATCGGTGCTGTTCGGTGGCCGGCTGGGCACCTACAAGTACCTTGACATGCACATGGCAATCGGCTCAGCGCTGTCCATGTACGACAACAAACTCAAGCCGCACTTCACGGGCGGCACCAAGCTCGAAAGCGGAGGGGTAGACGCATGAGCGATGCCGTCATCACAACCACCGACGAAGCCGGGGAACCCCGCTGGCAAACCCTGCAGCGCGTCGTCCTGCCCAACCAGAGTGACCTGGATACCGCTTCGCTCTACATGGATACGGGAAGTGCGCTCAGCGTGCAGCTCAACACCATGGACGGCAGCGTGTCGCCCCAGGGCGGCGGATCGGCGCGCAGCGGCGATGCGAAGGAAATTCACGCCGAGGACTTCAAGTCCCGCCGCTCAACACTGGTGAGGTCCGGGGAGCGTGTCTCTTTCGGCACTTACTTCAACGCCTTCCCCGCCAGCTACTGGCGGCGCTGGACCACAGTCCAGTCGGTACGACTCAGCGTCGCCACTACCGGCGATGGCGGAATCAGCGTCTACAAATCCAACGCGCGTGGTTCCCTCCAGCACGTGGAAACCAAACGGGTCACCGACACGTCAGTGACGACATTCGAGCTGTCCCTTGCCCCCTTCGGAGACGGAGGATGGTACTGGTTTGACCTCGTGGCCGGGTCCGGCAGTTTGGTCCTGGACGAAGCCGAGTGGCAGGCACCGCATTCAGTCGGAACCCAGGGCTCGATCACCCTTGAGATCACCACGCTGAACAAACCTGACTTCTGTCTCAATAACCTCTCGATCCTGGCAGACCACCCCGAGTCGTTGGCACCCCTCAAGGAAATTCTGGTAGTCGACCAGGGGACCCAGAAGGTTGCAGATCAGCCTGGTTTCGCCGAGGTAGAGGCAGCCCTCCGGGGGAAACTGCGAATCATTAACCAGGCCAACCTGGGCGGCTCAGGCGGTTTTGCCCGTGGCATGTACGAGGCGGTGGAGAACGGTAGCGATTACGCCCTGCTGCTTGACGACGACGTTGTCATTGAGCCTGAAAGCATTGCTCGGTTGCTGACGTTTGCCGATCATTGCAAAACCCCGACCATCGTCGGCGGGCACATGTTCGACCTTTACAACCGGACCGTTCTCCACACTTTTGGTGAGACGGTGAACCCGTGGCGGTTCCAGCCGGACCAGCCAGTGGAAGGGCAGGTTCTGGGTCATGACTTTGTTCGCTCCAACCTCCGTCATACGCCCTGGCTCCATCGTCGGGTCGATGTGGACTACAACGGCTGGTGGATGTGCCTGATCCCAACAACAGTCATCCGCGACATTGGCCTCTCGCTGCCAGTGTTCATCAAGTGGGACGACGCCGAGTACGGCCTGCGTGCCAAGGCCGCCGGTTACCCGACGGTGTCCATGCCTGGTTCAGCGGTGTGGCATGTGTCATGGATCGACAAGGATGACCTAGTGGGCTGGCAGGCCTACTTCCACACCCGCAACCGGATGATCGCCGCGCTAATCCACAGCCCGTATGAGCATGGCGGACGCGTGGTACGCGAATCCGGGTACATGGACATCAAGCACCTGATCTCCATGCAGTACTACACGGCGCGAGGCAGGATCATGGCTCTCCAGGACATCCTGAAGGGACCGGAGCAGCTCCACGAGGTGCTCCCAACCAAGCTCACCGACATCCGGGGGATGTCCAAAGACTTCCCCGATTCCCAGTTCAAAACTGACCCCGATGCCTTCCCGGGCGCGCGGATGGACAAGCCACCGAGGCAAGGGCAGGGCTTCCAGGCTCCCTCCTACGCAACGCTGGTGCCCTGGGCGGCGAAGACGATCGTCCGCCAACTGAGTAAGCCGGTGCAGGACTCAAGCCGGGAGCGGCCGCAGGCTTTCGTGGCGCACCAGGACAACAAGTGGTGGCGGATGTCGCAGTACGACAGCGCCGTTGTCTCAAACGCCGAAGGCAGCGGAGCGTCCTGGTACCAGAGGGATCCCAAAAAGCTACGGGCCATGCTCACTGAAGCGGGTCGGCTGAACGCGGAGATCCTTCGGAGCTGGCCCCAGTTAAGCGCCAGGTACAAGGCAGCTGCCGAGGAGATCACATCCTTCGAGGCCTGGAAAAAGACCTTCGAAGAAAACTCCGAGAAGAGCGGATAGCGGTTGAGCACCAGCGAACTCACCACGCCCGGTCTGGGTGCTGGTCTCCGCGACGTCCTGCGGTCCCGCTTCCTTCTGAAGCTTCTGGTCGCCAAGGAACTGAAGGTCAGATACCGTGGCTCCGTATTGGGGATCCTCTGGTCGTACGTCAAGCCAGGAGTGCAGTTCCTGGTGTTCTGGTTTGCGCTAGGGGTTTTCCTTGGGATGAACCGCAACACCGAGAATTATGCCATTTACCTGTTCTCGGGCATCGTGCTGATCAACTTCTTCAATGAGGCGCTGGGCAACGCCTCCCGGTCAGTGGTGGGCAACGGCGGATTGATCAAGAAGATCTACCTTCCCCGCGAACTGTTCCCGGTAGCGTCGGTCTGGGTGTCGGCGGTGCATTTCCTTCCGCAACTGCTGGTGCTGCTGGTGGCCTGCCTGTTCGCTGGCTGGACCCCGGGCTTCTTCCAGCTTTTTGCTGCGGTGGTTGGTTTCACCATTGTCGCGTTGCTGGCCACCGGTCTGGGATTGTTCTTCGGTGCCGCCAATGTGTACTTCAGGGACAGCGAGAACTTCGTCGACATGCTCCTGATGATCGCCACCTGGGCGTCACCCGTGCTCTACACCTGGACCATGGTCCGGGATGGCCTGGCAACGGCATTCTCGGCAGGAACGGCGTCGGTGCTGCTCGTGATCTATCAGGCTAATCCGTTGACCATTGCAGTTGAACTGTTTCACTTTGCCTTCTGGCTTCCCACCACATCAGAGATCACCGATCCGTTGATTGCTGCACCGCCGAACCTGCTCGACATGTGGCTCCCGATCGGACTGGGGACTGCCCTTCTGGTGACCATTTTCGGCCAATGGACCTTCCGGCGGCTTGAGGGCCGCTTCGCCCAGGAGTTGTGACAATGACGACTGCAATTGAAGTACGCGGCATTTCCAAACAGTTCGTGTTGCGGCACACCCGCTCCATCAAGGAGGCGTTCGTCTGGCTGGTCAAGGGACGGAAGGGCGACCTGTCCCAGAAGTTTCACGCCCTCGACGACGTTTCGCTCGAGGTGCTCCAGGGCGAGTCCGTCGCCCTGTTGGGGCTTAACGGCTCAGGCAAATCGACGCTGCTGAAGCACATCTCCGGGGTCATGCTCCCGGACAGCGGCACGGTGCGGACCAGAGGCCGGGTAGCAGGGCTGATCGAGGTCGGCGCCGGATTCCACCCCGATCTCAGCGGCCGTGACAACGTTTACCTCAACGGCGCTATCCTCGGGATGACCGAGGAGCAGATCGACGACCTCTTCGACTTGATAGTCGACTTTTCGGAAATTGGTCAGTTCATCGACACCGAGGTGAAGTTTTACTCCTCAGGCATGTACCTTCGCCTTGCCTTCTCTGTCGCAGTGCACACCAATCCTGAAGTCTTCCTTGTCGACGAAATTCTGGCGGTCGGGGATGAGCCATTCCAGAAGAAGTGTATTGCGAAGATTATGGAGCTCGCTGAGGCAGGCAAAACACTGGTTGTCGTCAGCCATGACCTGGATCTGGTGGCGCAGGTCTGCGAGCGGGGAGTGCTGCTTGAACACGGACGAATCGTGATGGATGCGCCCGTTGCTGATGTGGTGTCGAGGATGCGCAACTGAGCCGGATGTCCTAGCGGCAGGCGGTGATTTCGTAGAGCCTTGCTGGTCCCTCGCGGTCGATTAGTTCTACCCCCGGGGCATTGGCGAGGTTGTCCAAGCCTGGGTAGGGGTGCGATCCATCGTGCAGCTCGTCATCGCCGAAGTCCAACGCATAGAACGCCCCCAGCTCTTGAACGGCCGGACACACCTCCGGAGAAGTGGCTGCCTCATCCAACCGGTTCATAAGCAGTTCCGCATCTCCTGTAGCTCGGCTCGACGCGTGGGTAAGAAGCACGTTCCGGTCCCCCAGGGCGTACGCCAGAGAAGCCCCGGTCCAGGGGTTTCCAACCACGAGGGCGTCCTCGGGAACTGACTGGTGCAGCCGTTCGATGAGTGCGAGTTCATCGCTGGTGATCAGCTCCGAGGTGCGGTCCAGGACGTACTCCCCGCGGGCCTTGGCCTGGGCATTCTCAACTGCCTGTCCCTGGCCGAGAAACCCGATCGCGGTGCACCCGATGATGATGATCGCCCAACTGGCTAACTGTTGGATCCGCCAGTTGGTCGTCCGGCGAACGAACGCCGAAAGAATGGCAGCCCCGCCCAACACTGCGAGGGGGATAGCAGCTACCGGCAGAAGGGCAGCCAATCGGTTGCTGTCGTTGTACCAGAGACCGGTGAAGAAATGACGGAGTTCGCCTTGTTCGACGCTGGACACGTTGACATACAGCAGGGCGCTGGTGACATAGATCCCGAGCACCCACCAGTACTTCCGGGCGTTAATGGTGGCCGCTAGCCCCACCAGGGTCAGTACGAGCATGATCCAGTTGATTTCACCGCGCATCGGCGCAATGGCGAGAGCTTCGCCGACGGCGTGAGTGGTGCTCAGGAACGGCGCCCAGAGGGAATTCTGCAGTGACGGGCGGAAGGATATCCAGAAATAGTAGGTGAACCCCAGATAGGCGATAAACAGTGCGGGGGGTGCGATGTGCCGATACCACGGTGCACCCTGGCGGACCAGCTGCCGGGTAGTGCGCCACAGCACCAGGGCGGCGAGCGGTACGACGAACAGGAAGAGAGCGATCATGGTGCTCGGGTGAGCGAGAGCAATAGCCGGCAAGACTGCGAGGAGGCCCATTCCGGCAAGTAATCGGCCGTTCAACGGGTCCTGGACTGCCCCCAGCATCATGCCGGCGAGCCCTATTCCCACCGGAAGAAGGGCGATAGACAGCAAATAGGGGTAGAGAACGCCGAAATCCACCATCAGGTAAGGGAACGTAGGGTAAGCCGCTGCCAGGGCGCCGGTGAGCAAGATCGGGAGGGGCTTCATGCCGGCGATCCGGGTCACCATGAACAGTGCTGACAGGGGCCAGACAACGGCGCCGATGGCGATATTTGCTGCGTTTACTGCCACAGCAATCGACGCGCCCGTAGTCAGGGCCACCAGGGAGATCAGGTTATGCCATGCCGCGGGGTAAAAGCTAAGCCCAGTGCCCCCGTTGGTGAGGTTGCCTAGCGTTAGGGAGGATCCCGACCCCGTATCAAGAATGTACCGAAGTGCGTTCAGATGGAAAATGTTGTCATAGGACTGCGAGATGTTTTCCGGGGCAATGAACATCTGGGTGAAGCGCACCCCAATGATGACTGCGGGAACGAGGACGGCCACAGAGCACAGGGCGCCGGTGATCACTCCGGGGCGGGTTGGCCGATAAATGACCATTAACGACTCACCGCGGTAACGCTGCCAAAGGAACCGGGTCAGGAGACCGCCAGCGGCGGTCAGAACTGTCATACCGATCAGCACGGCCGGTGACCAAGTGATGGAAAGGAAGGGAGCGAGGATTGCGCCGACCGATGCCAGGGACACGGAGATGGGGGCCGCGAGAGCCACCGAGGTGAACCCGCGGGCACCGCAGGCCCTCGCCACCAGGAACCCTGGCACCATCAGGATGACGAGAGTCATCAGGATGATCGGGGCTGCCTGCCACCAACTCATCGGTACTTCACCTTTTCCTGGGTCATCGCGCCTGGGGCCGCGAGGCTGTAAGCCGCTGCACCATGGCCCGAATCACTGCTTCGTCTGTTGCGCTGCTCAACTCCGGAGCCGCAGAGTGGGCGTTCCGCTTGTACTGGTTGACTTCCCGCTCTGTGAGCGCGGACAAGGTCCGGGTCAAGTCTTCGGCCGTGAAGCCCTGCGTTACTGCCCCGAGCTGATGGTCCTCGATTAGTTTAGACGTCTCCGGTGATGGGCTGAAAACGATGGCGAGGCGCGCCTGGACAAAGTCGAAGAATTTGTTGGGGAGCATGAAAGCGTGGTTGGTGGTTCGGGGTGGCAGGCTGAACACCCCGACGTCGTACCCGTTGAGGGTGGCAGGCAGGGCGTCCGGAGCAACAGCATCGTGAAAAATGATCCGGTCCTGAGTTCCGGCGGCCGCGCGAAGCGTCTCCCAATATTTTCCGCCGTCGCGAGCCTTCACCAGGTAAAGGTCAAGGCTGAACCGGTCATCAAGGGCTTTGACTGCCTCGATCATCGCCTCAAGGTTCCGGCCGGGCACCGCTGCTCCGCTGTGGACCAGGCGGATTTTGCCGGGCACCATTTCCGACGGTTCCAGGTGACGCAGAGGACCGGAGTTGCGCACCACCTCGACGTCGCATCCGAACCGTTCACGGTAGAGGCGGGCGATCGAGTCGTTGACGGTAATCACCCCGGCTGAGCGCGGCAGATACGTCCGGCACACCCACGTCATGTAGGGCTTCACCAGAAGCTTCCAGGAAAGCACGTGGGATCTCTCCTCTGGTGCCCACTCATGCATGTCCCCGAGGACCGGCGCGCCGCCTGCAACAAGGTGGGCCAGCGGCAAGGCGCGCGCCTCGTTTGCGACCACCAGATCGAACTGCAGATTGCCGATTAGATCGCGGGCTTGCTGAACTGCTGGCGCCTGTAAGCCGGCCGCGGTGAAACGTCGCAGGGCGAGTCCAAGTACTCCCGGGATGGTCTGTGGCAGGGACGGAAGTGCCGAGTCGACCTCTAGATGAGTCGTCGACCCGGGGGGCGCCGAGCCGTAGCTGACCGTTGTTACGGAACCGGACGCCGCAAGCGTCTGAACCTGCCGCAGAACCCTGGAATCAGCGTTGATGTCCGAGAAAGAGATGCAGAGGATACGGAGGGTCATGACCGCAAGCCTAACGGTTCGACCTTGGTTAGCTGCCCCGGAAGGCGGCGTACCCTCGCCGGTGAGGCTGAGGATCTGGCTAAGGAAGGTATGGAATACTTACCTCTGTGAGTCGCTCCTGGGTCGTCATACCAATGTATAACGAAGCCACCGTTGTAGGTGGCGTTATCAAAGGACTCCTCCCATATTTTCCCCACGTTGTCTGCATCGATGATGGCAGCACTGATGGGTCACCTGAAGCCGCAGCGGCGGCGGGCGCCGTCGTCGTCCGCCACCCCTTCAACCTGGGTCAGGGCGCCGCCCTCCAGACCGGCCTTGAGTACGCGTTGCAGGATCCCGCACTCGACGCGGTCATCACGTTCGACGCCGATAACCAGCACCGGGTGCAGGACGCGCAGGAAATGCTCGCCAGGGTCCACTCGGGGGAGCTCGAAGTAGTGCTTGGATCACGGTTCCTGGACGGCCGCACCAAGATCTCGCCGCTCAAACGGCTGGTGTTGCGCACTGTGGCGTTCCAGTCGAGGATGTCAACGGGCCTTGAGCTCACCGACGCCCATAACGGTCTCCGTGTGATCAATGCCGAAGTGGCCCGCAGGATCCACCTGAAACAAAACCGGATGGCCCACGCCTCCGAACTCATCCACCAGCTGGCTGAAATCAAGCCACGGCTGGCAGAACATCCAGTTGAGATCATTTATACGGACTATTCCAAAGCCAAAGGCCAGTCCTTACTCAACGGTGTCAACATACTTGCCGATCTCTTCTTCAGGTGAACCCAATGCTCTTTATTGTTCAGATTGTCTTAGTCCTTGCTGTGATCCTCGGCTCACTGGTGCTGATGCGCGGCGGCGCCAATGCCAGTCACTTGGCGATCCGCAGGATCCTGCTGCTGGGCTTCGCCTTTGTTGCAGCGCTGTCCATTTTCCTGCCCGAGTTGCTGACCGGTGTTGCGAACCTTTTTGGTATCGGGCGCGGTACCGACCTTGTCCTGTACGGATTCATCGTCTGTTTCATGGTCTTCATGGCATCGTCCGCCCAGCGGAACCGCCACATGGAAGAGTCACTCACCAGACTCGCCCGGCGGGTTGCGCTGGATGAAACGCCGAAAGTCTGGGAGTCGGAGACGGGAAAGCCAGGCTTGCCTGGAGCCCAGTCAGACGATCCTCCGCGGACCCAACTAAGCTAATCTTGCGGGAGCCATGAAATCACTTATCAGTATTAATCGTCAGCTTTTGGCGGTTTTGCCTCCCAGCGCACGCCGGTTCCTCCTCCGTTACGCGATCCTTTCTTCGCTGCTGTCACTCATCGATGTGGTGGCTCTCGGGCTCCTTGCCATCGTCATGTCGAGCATCATTACCGGCACTCCGGTTGACCTGGGGCCGCTCGGCCGAATTGAGGAGGTCAGCCACTACATTGCCGTGCTCGCTACCTTCTGCACTTTGGTAATTATCAAGAGCGGACTGAATATCGCCCTCCTGCGCTATGCGACGTCGCGATTCGCATCCCACGAGGTAGCCATCGGTGACCGGCTTCTTGCCGCCTACATGCGCGCCCCTTGGGTGGATCGCCTCAAGCGAAACTCCGCCGAGCTGGTTCGATCGGTCGATTCAGGCGTTTCGATCACCGTCTCCGGTGTCTTGATGCCTTCGATGGGCTTGGCCGGCGAGATTGTGTCGGTGATTGCGGTAATCAGCGTGCTGCTCGTGAGTAACTGGATCACCGCCGTCACTGCGATCATCTACCTTGGCCTCATAGCTCTTGTCTTGGCCCGGGTGATATCTGGCCGGGCGGTTGCCAACGGCCGCCGCAACAGGCAGTTCTCTTTTAGGACGGTCCGCCTCCTGACTGAAGCGGTCGGTGCTCTGAAGGAAGTCACCCTGCGCGGCTCGTCGCCGGACGTCGAGAGGGCTGTTCACAACAACCGTATTCATTCGTCGAAGGCCAGGGCGTTGGCCATCTTCCTCGGACAGGTTCCTCGCTTCATCCTGGAAGCCGGTCTGATCGGCGGTTTCATGCTGGTTGGCGCGGTGGGCATGCTGACTAGCCCGGCCAGCGTCGATCCTGTGACCAATGCCTTGGCGGCGATCGCACTGTTCGGCGTCGCGGGATTCAGGATTATTCCATCACTTACGCGGTTTCAGGCGATCATGTCGATGGTGCACTCGAGTTCGCCGTTTGCTGAGCAAGTGCTGTCTGATATCAAGGAAGCAGAAGCCAGCGCGAAGGATCAGGAAGAGGAAGACCAGTCGGAACTCCCGCAGGGGGTCCCCGATGTGGTGCTTACCGATGTTTCGTTCACCTACCCCGGAGCCGAAGCCCCCGCGTTGAGTGGGGTCAATATGACAATTCCCTCCGGTGCGCGCATCGCCGTCGTCGGGTCCTCCGGTGCTGGAAAGTCAACCTTGATCGACCTGTTATTGGGTCTTTTGCTACCTAGCTCCGGGCAGGTATTGGTTGGAGGCGTGCCGATGCGCGAGGTGTTGCACTCCTGGCGCTCTCGTGTGGGTTACGTACCGCAGGAGGTTTCACTTTTTGACGCGTCAATCGCCCAAAACGTTGCGCTGACGTGGGATCCCGATCAGGTGGACGAGGACAGGGTTCGGCGGGCGCTGGAACGGGCGCAATTGCTCGAAACTGTAGAGAAGCGTCCTGACGGAATCCTGGGGACCGTTGGCGAACGCGGCATGGCGCTGTCAGGCGGTCAACGGCAACGGTTGGGGATTGCACGCGGGCTCTACGCCGATCCGGCGGTGCTGGTGATGGATGAAGCTACGAGCGCTCTCGACACGGCAACCGAGGCCGCCGTCACACAGGCGGTCCGCAATCTGGCTGGCAGCGTCACGACGATCACGGTCGCGCATCGGTTGTCCACCATCAGAGACAGCGACGTGATTTTCTTTTTCGCCGACGGCAGGTTGGCTGCCCAGGGAACCTTTGCCGAAGTCATCGCGCAGATGCCAGATTTTGCCGAGCAAGCCGCCCTGGCCGGACTGACGTAGCCGCTAGCCATCAACCTTTTTTCAACACACTGAACTCTGGAGTAGAACCATGACCGATGGAACCTTTCCCGGCGGCCGTCCCCGTATTCTCGTTCTTTCCTTCTCGCCCATCCACCGGGATCCACGAGTCCTACGACAGATCCAGTTTTTCAGCCAGTTCGCAGACGTCCTTTCGTGCGGGTACGGAGCCGCTCCGGAAGGGGTGGTCGAGCACATCGAGATTCCGATCGAATTCAAACCGTGGCGCCCAGACTTCAAAAGCGCCGCTGCCCTCCTGGCAGCACGCTTCTATGAGCGACTGTATTTCGATTCCGACCGGGTGAAGCATGTTCTCAGGAACATTCCTGCGGGCAGCATGGACGTGATCGTCGCAAACGACGCGCTTGCGGTACCCGCCGCTGTGGCGCTGCGCCCGCGCAAAGGTATCCACGCGGACCTACATGAGTACGCACCACGCCAAGGGGAGGACAAGCTGCAATGGAGACTGCTGGTCGCTCCGTTTATGGACTGGGCCTGCCGTAAGTACGTCACCAAAGCAGACTCCGTCTCGACGGTAGCCAAAGGAATTGCCGAGGAGTACGCCCGGGTCTACGGCATCGCTGAACCATCAGTTGTCCCGAATGCGGCGTGGTACCAGCCCACCCTTGCGCCAACACCCGTCGGGGCACCTCTCCGATTGGTACACACCGGTGTCGCCGGTCGTGGTCGGAAAATCGAAGTGATGCTTGACGCCGTCGCTCGCGCCAATGAGCTCCAGCCCGGCACCGCCACCCTCGATTTGTTCCTGGTAGCAGGAGAGCAGAGCTACATTGACGAGTTGACCGTAAAGGCAGACGCAGTCGCTGACGGTGCCGTCAACGTTCTGCCTCCCGTGAGTTTCAGTCAGATAGTTCCGTTGCTGCATGGGTACGACATCGGCATCTTCCTCTGCCCGCCCAGTACATTTAACCTGCTACACGCGCTGCCAAACAAGCTATTCGAGTTTGTGCAGGCACGGTTGGGAATCCTAATTGGTCCGTCGCCTGAAATGGTGCAGGTTGTCGAGAAGCACGATCTGGGGTGGGTGGCCAATGGGTTCGACGCCGAATCGTCTGCCCGCTTGCTCATCGGTCTGACCCCCGAGCAGGTTGCAGCCAAGAAGCGGGCGTCCGACAAAGCGGCAGAGTCACTCAGTGCGGAGAATGCCGCAAGCATCTGGATAGCAGCGGTAGAGAAGCTGATCAGCTCACGCTAGGGGCGGTCAGGGCTCTCGGCGTAGCCCTCCACGGCCAGCTCGCGAAAGGACAGGGCCGCGCTGGTCGTGGAGGGCAGGTTCCCGTGAATTAGTTCATTCTCACGCCAGCGGTGATGAAGTTGGACCACCCGTGACCGACCTGAGTGGAGCCTCCCCACTTTCCACCCGTAAGGACCGGGTAGTAGAACAGCTTGCCGTCATCGCGTTTCGCCACGATGCCTTTCGAGCCATTTCCCCAGAAATCCATTGTTGGGCTTAGCGTCACCATAGATCCCCAGCGCCAGCCAACAACTGGCCTGGAGACCGGAGCGAATCGCCCTGATCCAGATCCCTTATAGAGCACCAGCTGGGACTTGCTATCGCGGGCGAGTAGGTCCTGGTTGCCATCTCCGTCGTAGTCAATCATGACAATTGGCATGTTCTTGAAACCGTGCCCGATCTGAACCGGAGCGTTCAGGGCACCGTTACCAGTTTGGGTCCAGTGATGAATTGTTCCATCTGTCCGGATGCCCACCACCGATGGCCTGGATCCCCGTGTCCATTCGCCTGTGGTGATTCGCATGCTGTCCCAACCCGATGACGCGAGGACCTGCACGGGACTGAACCCGCCAGTGCGCTTGCCGAGGTAGACGCTCAACCGTCCGTTGGTCCACTGGGCAAGAATGTCCAGAACGCCGTCGTCATTCCAGTCGACTGTATGAATTGATCGAGTGCCTCCCCAGGCATGGCCAATCTGCTTCCGCGCACCATACTTGCCGCTGCCAGTCCCTGGATAGTTCCATAGGCGCCCGGCTGCGTCGATCGTCACCATATCTGACGTGGAATTGATCGATGGGCGCGATGTGGGTGCTGGTGCTGGTGCCGGGGCGGCGAGCGGTGTCGAGTTGCGGGTGAAGCTCGCAAGGGCCGAGGCGCTGCCGTTCCAGACGTTCCAGTCGCCGACCACTGGTCCCTCGCTGGTGTACTGCCAGAGGCTGTATTTGTTCCAGCCGGAGGGGAGGGTGCCCGCGCCCACATTGTTGTAGGAGGCGATGTGCAGCGGATGGTCCGTGAAGGCGGTGGAATTCCCGGTGCAGCGGTTCCACCAGTCGGTGGTGGTGTAGATCATGGGTACGCGACCGGTGCGGTCCAGCATGGTGTTCGAGAAGTCCCGGATCCAGTTGACCATCGCGGTGGTGCTCATGTTGTAGCAGGAGTTGCCGAGCGAGGAATAGGGGTTGTACTCGACGTCGAGCAGCGGGGGAAGGGTCTTGCCGTCGGCCGACCAACCGCCACCGTTGTTAATGAAGTAGTTGGCCTGCGCGGCTCCCGAGGAGATGCTTGGAATGGCGAAGTGGTAGGCGCCGCGGACCATGCCAGCGCTTGCCGAACCCGTGTACTGCTGGCTGTAGTAGGGGTTCTTGTAACTCGTCGCCTCGGTGGCCTTGGTGTAGGCGAACCGGGAACCCTGATTCCACGCCGCCGACCAGTTGACGTTGCCCTGGTAGCTGCTGACGTCAACGCCCAGTGTGCCTTGGGGGCGCCACAGGTTCACTGCCGCAGGATCGGTAGCTGCTGCAGGCGCGTCCGACAACGTTGACTGGTTCTGAAGCTCCCGGGCGGTTGGGATCTGCGGATCACCGGACTCGGCGATCCGCTCAGCGCCTTGCCCCAGGCTCGCACCATGGGGACCGATCAGTTTCGCAAGTGCTTCAGGATCCGCGGCTAATTCGGCAGCGGTAAGTTCTTCAGGTGCCACCTCGGCGGGCGCCACCTCTTCAGGTGCAACCTCGGCGGGCGCCACCTCAGCGGGCACCGGAGTCTCAGCCGCCGGATCAACGATCTGAGGGTCGACGATCTCCGGCTCGGCAGGAGCCGGCGTCGTGGGGCCATCAGGAGGACCAGCAGGTGTCGATTCGGGTGGCGTTGCGTCAGCCGGCGCCGAAATGGTCGGTTCTGGTGGGACGGGTTGCGGGGTGGCGATGGCTGGCACCGACCCAGCAGCTAGCGCTGCGGTAAGGAATACGGCGGCAAGGACAGTAGAGGCGCGAGAGTGGTTCACAGAAAAGTCTCCGAGTAATGCGAGCCCGAGGCGAGAGAGGGCGTCGTCCCCTCGAGGATAGCCCAATGTGACTGATGTGACTACAGATGCAGCTGTGATGGCAAGGGTGATCGTTATCCACAGCGTCCGACCAGGGGGTGGGCGAAGCCCCCTGTTTCCCCTATCCTGTAGTGCATTCACCGGTTACACCCACGGTCTCGGGCGTTCCGGCCCCAGAGGCCGGGCTGCCCTGTTTCAAGGGACTCCTATGGACGCCGTACGCATTATCGAGGATGAGGTTCGTGAGCTCATCCGCCGTCGTGGGCTAGACCCGGCCCGGCAGAGTGATGAGGTGTTGCGCCTGGTGCAGGCCGCCGTTGACGATTACGACGAGCGCACCATGCTCGGTACACTCCCACAACTCGGGCAGCGCGACGTGGCGCAGAAGTTCGTGTTCGACGCCGTCGCCGGTTTTGGCGCCTTGCAGCCGTTCTTCGATGACCCGACAGTCGAAGAGGTCTGGATCAACTCACCTACCGAGATTTTCGTTGCACGGTCCGGTGAATCAGAGTTGACCTCGCTGGTTTTGAGCGAGCAGCAAATCCACGACCTGGTCGAACGCATGCTCAAATCATCGGGCAGACGGCTCGACCTATCCTCTCCGTTTGTGGATGCGGCACTGCCTGATGGATCACGCCTCCATGTGGTCATCCCGGATGTGACGCGCCGTCATTGGTCAGTCAATATTCGAAAGTTCATTGCCAAAGCGACCCGGCTGGAACACCTCGTCGGGTTGGGGACCCTGTCTCCGCAAGCTGCCCGATTCCTCGACGCAGCGGTAGTGAGCGGGCTGAACATCCTGGTGTCGGGCGCCACCCAGGCCGGTAAAACAACCCTGCTGAACTGTCTCGGTTCGAGTATCGGCTCCCGGGAACGGGTGGTGACGGTCGAGGAGATCTTCGAACTCAAGCTTCCGCTGCGAGACGTGGTGGGGATGCAATGCCGACCACCCAATTTGGAAGGACAGGGGGAGATTCCGCTCCGGAGACTGGTCAAAGAAGCGCTTCGGATGCGTCCCGACCGGCTGATCGTGGGTGAGGTTCGTGAGGCGGAAAGCCTTGACATGCTGGTCGCCCTTAATTCCGGGCTGCCGGGGATGTGTAGCGTGCATGCCAACAGTGCCCATGACGCAGTGACTAAGATCTGCACTCTTCCCTTGCTGGCCGGCGACAACATCTCTAGTGCTTTTGTGGTGCCCACGGTGGCGTCATGCATCGATCTCGTGGTTCACTGCGAACGCTTTCGAGACGGACGCAGGAGGGTCACTGAAATTCTGTCCCTCGGCAGGCGGGTGGAAAACGGCATCATCGAATCATCGACCGTGTTTCAAAGAGTCGACGGTGACCTCGTTGTCACAGCGTCCGCCATGCCCTCCGAAGAAAAATTCGCCAGTGCAGGTTTCCAGATTGCCCGCCTCCTGGAACCAGCGACATGACTACGGTCATCGGGGCAGGACTCGGAACGGGTCTGTTCATGATCTGGTGGTCCTTCTGGGCTGAACCCCGCAAAAGTCAGCAGACTACTCGCCGAAACCGCCGAGTTGACGACCTGCTGCTGCGCGCGGGTATCGAAGCTGTCTCAGCGGGAGGCCTGATTGCCACGTCACTGGGCATCGGAGGGGTGGTCTTCCTTGCGGTGCTCGTCCTCACAGGGTCTCCTCCGATCGCGGCCTGCTTCGGACTGTTCGGTTCGCTGCTACCCGTGGGCGTCGTCAGGTGGCGCGCGCGTCGTCGGGCGGCTTCACTCAGAGAACTCTGGCCCGACGTCGTCGATCACTTGCGATCAGCCATCCGCGCGGGGCTGTCCCTGCCCGAAGCCATCAGCCAACTGGGCGAGAAGGGTCCTACAGAGCTGCGTCATGCCTTCACCGCGTTCAGCGACGACTACCGCGCGGGCGCCCGGTTCGATGATGCCCTGGAGCGGTTGAAAGCCAGGCTCGCTGATCCGGTCGCAGATCGCATCATCGAGGCGCTGAGAATGACTCGGGATGTAGGTGGCTCCGACCTTGGACGGCTGTTGGGCACGCTCGCGGAATTTCTGCGGGATAGCGCCCGGACGCGAAGCGAACTGGAAGCCCGCCAGTCCTGGACCATCAATGCTGCGCGGCTGGCCGTTGCTGCCCCCTGGCTCGTGCTGATGTTGCTCGCTACCCGCCCCGAAGCGGTAAGAGCCTATAACACCGCCACGGGTGCCGGAGTGCTAATTGGCGGTCTGGTGGTTTCGGTGGTCTGCTACCGGATTATGCTCCGGATCGGCGCCTTGCCCCAGGACGAACGGGTACTGCGATGATGGACCACCAGGCACTGGCCATCCTGATGGGCGGCTCCCTCGGGGCTGGTCTTTGGCTCATTCTGGTGCGGGTCCCCTTCTTTCGACCAGCACGATTCGTTGACCGTGTAGCACCGCAGCTGAAATCAGTGGACGTTCGTTCCCGGCTACTGGATGGACCGCCGTCATCAGTGAGCCCATTTGGGCCAATCGAGCGCATCGCACGGCCGGTACTGGACGACGTCGTCCGCTGGCTGGGCCGGTTCAACCCGGCGTCCGCAGCCCTCGCGAGACGCCTATCGCAGGCGGGTCAGGAACAACAGGTGGCCGACTTCCGGGCCGAGCAAATACTGTGGGCAGCTTTCGGCCTTTGCACATCCACTTTCCTGATGGTATCCCTGGCAATGTCGGGCAGCATCGGCCCGCTTCCCGCTGTAGCCATCGTGATCGGGTGCACGGTGGGAGGCTACGTGTTGCGGGACTACTTCCTGTCGGTCCAGATTCGGAGAAGGGAAGCTAGGATGCTGGCCGAGTTCCCGAGCCTGGCCGAGCTAATGGCCCTCGCGGTCAGCGCAGGCGAAAGCGCGACGGGTGCCCTCGAGCGGATCTGTCGAACATCTAACGGGGAGCTTTCCCGGGAGTTCGAGCGGGTGCTCGCGGAAACCCGAGCAGGGTCGCCGCTAATGACTGCTCTGCAGGATTTTTCGAACCGGACCAGGCTGACACCACTGGTGCGTTTTGTGGATGGCATCACTGTCGCTGTGCAGCGTGGAACTCCGCTCGCCGATGTTCTCCGGGCGCAGGCGCAGGACGTCCGTGATGTATCCAAACGCGAGTTGATGGAAGCAGCCGGGAAGAAGGAGATCGCCATGATGATCCCCCTGGTTTTTGGGGTGCTTCCCCTGACGGTCCTTTTTGCCGTGTACCCAGGCATCGCACTCATCAGCCTTGGCCTGTAATCCAACCACCAGTGTCGACGGAAGAGGAAAAAGTGAAACTGAACCGAATCATTTACCGGATCCTGCAAGCTCTTCACCTGTACCTGGCGCTCGCGCTCACCCGGCTGGTGAGAACGGTGAACAACGCAGCGGATGACCCGCCCGAGCGAGGAGATGTTCCCGGCTGGGTGATGATCACCCTAATGTCCGCGGTACTGGTAGCAGCGCTGCTCGCTCTGGCCGGTCCGGCATTGGAGAACCTTTTCAATGACGCGATCAGTCGCGTCAGCCCCTGATCGGCCACCGGTGAGGAGGGAACCGGACGGTAATACCAGCCACGAGCGTGGGGCAGCGGTGGTGGACTTCGCACTGATCGGGGGACTCCTGACCGTCATTTTCGTTGCGGTCATCCAGCTCACCCTGGTGCTTCACGTCCGGAACACCCTGATTGATGCGGCGTCGTCAGGGGCACGCTACGGAACGCTGGCTGATCGGACCGCAGCCGACGCGCAACAGCGAACTGGAGTCATCATCTCCACTGCACTCAGCGATGGATATGCCGAGCAAATCTCCGTCGACGAAATCAACCAGAACGGATTGTCGCTGCTGGCGGTGACCGTCCGGGCGCCACTGCCAGTGATCGGCCTGATCGGTCCCGCGGGAGTGTTGGAGGTGACTGGTCATGCGGTGCTGCCACGCGAGCCCACCGACAGCTGAACAGGAGAGGGGGAGCGCCGTCGTCGAATTTGTCTTCCTCGGACTCGTTTTGCTGGTGCCGGTGATCTACTTTGTCCTGACCATTGGTCGGTTGCAGGCGGGTTCCTTCGCCGTGGTCGGGGCCGCTGATCAGGCAGCCAAAATTTACGTCACCGAGGAATCGCTGCCTGAGGCGACCTCTCAGGCGCATCAGGCAGCGATCCTCGTCCTGAATGATTTCGGTTTCGACGCGTCGGAAGCGGAGATCGAGGTGAACTGCAACGGCGAATGCCTCACCCCCGGTTCAGGAGTGACGGTCGGTGTCCGGCTCGGCATCAACTTGCCGTTCATGCCGCCCGGACACAGCGTCGACGATTCGGTAGTGGTCGTCGACTCGTCGGCGACACAACTGGTGGAACGGTTCAGATGACCCGCCCCAAGTTCCCTTCGGTCCGGGAAATTCATGCTTCCGGACCCGAGGAGGGGCAGGTCATAGTCATGGTGATCGGATACCTGCTTTTATCCCTGTTAATTCTGACCGTGGTGCTCGCCGCATCGGCTGTTTACCTCGACCGGCAAAAGCTATTGTCAGTTGCCGACGGCGCGGCCCTGACCGCCGCCGACACCTTCAGACTGGCCGAGCCACTTCCGGGTGCGGAGGCACCCCTGCCAGCACTGGATGCCACGCTGGTCCGGACAACAGTGCAGGAGTACCTTCACCTGACCGGTGCCAGCGCACGCTTCGACGGGCTGACGATGGACCCGGGGACCGGAGCACCTGACAACAGGACGGCCCAGGTGGTGTTGACTGCGGTTGTCCATCCACCCGTCGTGAACTTTCTCGTACCGGAGGGGATCCCCATCGCCGTGACCGCCGAGGCCCGCTCCGAGTTGACCCGCTGAGCCTTCGGAACGATCAAATTGGCCGGAATTTGACCCATCCCAAACCCCTGATCGGCGGTAAAATGATCTAGTTGGATGAGGTGGTTCACATGATGGCTCGCTCGCTCAGACGGATGGCATTGGCGATTGGAACGTCGCTGGCGCTTCTCTTCGGCTTCGTGACAGTTGCACCCCCTGCGCAGGCCGCCCCCCTTTACGGTCACGATATCTCCTGGCCCCAATGCCCACCAGCGGCCGGCGGTTTCGGCCTGCCCATGCCGCCGACGTCAACCCAGTTCGTCGTTATCGGACTCACCAAGGGTCTGCCCTTCACCGAAAACCCATGCCTGGCAAGTCAGGTCACCTGGACCAAAACCAATAACAAGTCGACCCACGGCTACGCAATGGCAGGGTTTCCCACTGCTGCCCAGTTGAATACCTATGGTGCGCGGGGGCCGTGGGCGAGCAGTACCCGTGCGGGTCGGCTATCGAACGTGGGGTACTCGGAAGCACGGTTCGCCGTCGCCAGCATGAACCGGATCGGCTTCCGGCCACCGGTGGTGTGGATCGACGTCGAACCCCGGCCAGCCCAGCCGTGGCCCACCAGCACCACGGCGCAGCAACGCGACAACCGGCTCATCATCGAGGGACTGATGCGCGGGCTCCGCGATGCGGGCTTCTCCTACGGCCTCTACTCCTATGCCTCGGGGTGGGCGGAGATCACCGGATCCTGGCGACTTCCCGGGGTGCCGGTGTGGGCGACGGCCGGGAGGCTCGACTATCCCACCGAGGCCCTGGACCGCTGCCGGCAGCCGAGTTTCTCCGGCGGGCGCGTCTATCTCTCCCAGTGGTACGACGACACCCGGGACTACAACCTGACCTGCGAGCCCTACGCCTTCACACCCCTGGCCATCCCCGCATCGACGCTGTCCCGTTCCACCGCCGACTTCAACGGTGACTGGAACAACGACATCCTGGCTCGCGTCACAGCTACCGGTGATCT
Source organism: Arthrobacter sp. TB 23 (assembly GCF_000294595.1). Classification (NCBI taxonomy): domain Bacteria; kingdom Bacillati; phylum Actinomycetota; class Actinomycetes; order Micrococcales; family Micrococcaceae; genus Arthrobacter; species Arthrobacter sp. TB 23. The sequence goes on from NZ_ALPM01000070.1 coordinate 30,748, forward strand.
CCGGATGTACCGCGGAAAGGGAGATGGCACTGCGTGGAGTGGTGTCCGGATCGGCGTGGGCTGGGCTCCAATAAACGCCCTTGAAACCCCGGGAGACTTCAACGGTGACGGTCCCGCTGATGTGCTTGCCCGGGAGGCGGCTACCGGGTATCTGTGGCTGTACCGGGGGAATGGTGTCGGAGGTTGGCTGCCACGCATCCGGGTGGGCCATGGCTGGAATGTGTTCAATTCGATTGTGGGGCCAGGGGATTTCAACGGAGACCAGTTTGTGGATGTTCTCGCCCGGGAACGGACCACCGGCTATCTCTGGCTGTATCGGGGGAATGGGTCCGGGGGGTGGCTGCCGAGAGTCCGGGTCGGCAGCGACTGGAACGCCTTCAACGCCATTGTAGGTCCCGGTGATTTCAATGGCGACGGCAGGGTAGATCTGCTGGCCCGCGACAAAGCGAACGGCTATTTGTGGCTGTATCCGGGGAACGGCACAGGGGGATGGCTGCCTCGCTCGAGGGTGGGGCACGGCTGGAACTCGATGACAGCGGTGATGAGCCCCGGCGACTTTAACGGGGATCGCACCGCCGATGTCCTTGCTCGTGACAGCCGGGGGATTCTGTGGCTGTATCCGGGCAACGGCTCAGGGGGCTGGCTGCCCCGAATGCAGGTGGGCACTGGGTGGAACGGACTGAACCTGATCTTCTGATGCCACGCCAGCCCTCAGGCTCCCCACCTCCCGCAGTCGCTTCACAGCGGCGACGGCGGCNNNNCGGCCGCCCTGCCCGCGCGGGTAGCGCCAAGTGTTGAGGCCGAGGCACCGTACCCCACCAACAGCACGCGTGGATCCTTGAGCACATGCACCCCTTTCATCCGGATTCCGCCCCCGGCCTCCCGTAATTTCAGCGGAGCGAGGTGGTCCAGTGCCGGACGGAACCCGGTGGCCCACAGGATGACATCCGCGCGGACTTCTGTCCCGTCTGCCAACAGGACGCCCTCTAGGGTGACAGCCCGCATCGGACCCACCGAGACGAGGATCCCTGCAGCTATCCCGTCCTGATATTGGCGGGTCAGTGGCAGACCAGTGGTCGACACCACGCTCGCAGGAGGGAGTCCGGCCGCCGTCCGTTCGTTGACCCGGGCTTCGACTTCCCTGCCCCATTCGGCATTGAACTCCCGCCCGGTGAAGGACGGCGGACGGCGAGTGACCCAGGACGTTGTGGCGCCGGCGTCGGCAAGTTGGAGCAGGAACTGGACCGCTGACGTCCCCGCCCCCACCACCACCACGTGCAGGCCACGGAAGTGCTGCGCAGATTGGAAATCGTGGGTATGAAGCTGGCTCCCCAGGAACAGCTCCCGGCCGGGGTAAAACGGCCAATAGGGCCGGTCCCAGGTCCCGGTGCCATTGATGATTAGCTCGGCATCCCAGCCGCCTGACCGGGTAACTACTCGCAATGGACCGGCTGGGGAGGGGGACACCACCTCGGTGACCGCCTCGGGGCGGTGTACCGGGAGGTCGAATTGCCTTTCATAGTCGCCGTAGTAGCGGCTGACCACCGACGACGCGGGCTCGGTCGGGTCGGGGATGCCAACCTCAAGGCCCGGCAGGTCGTGAATATTGTGGGCAGTGCCGAAGGTGAGTGACGGCCAGCGGTGACGCCAGGCGCCACCGGGGCCGTCATTGGCGTCCAGGACCACGAAGTCCTCATCGGGTTCAAGCCCTTGGCGCCGCAGATAGTATGCCGCGGACAGGCCAGCTTGCCCGGCTCCGATCACGACCGTCCTCAGCATTCTGCCCTCTCACTCGTGCGCGTGGTCTTCCACCGCTAAAACTGACCTCAGGCCTCGCTTATTCCACCCCCATCCACATCAAATGGCTCAAGGGGCGTCACGGTGCCGTGGCCGCGATTGACCCTTGACACCATTTTCAGATTTGAGGAACCTTCTGACTAAGCTCTCATCTTCGAATCCGAAGATGATTGGCAGAGCTGACGCCCAGAAGGGGGCAGGCAGTGCAGCCAGCAGACATCAACTCCACCGGTCCTGCGGTAAGAACTTTCGGTGTGGAAGAGGAACTGCTGCTCCTGGATGAACACACCGGCCGGCCGGCGCCGCTCGCGCCGCAGGTGTTGTCTGGCGTCGTACCCGCCGCCGACGACGTCAGCGAACTGACGCTGGAACTGCAGCAGCAACAACTGGAGGTCATCAGCAAGCCTTATTCCGCTCTGGGGGACCTGGCGGCAGCAATTCAGGCGGGCCGACGCCAGGCCGACCGCGCGGCCCAACAGGTCGGCGCGCGGGTCGCGGCGCTGGCCACCAGCATCCACCCGACGGCCCTCCGGCTGGCACCAGACAACCGGTACGCCCGGATGAGGGACCTCTATGGGCTTGCGCTCGCCGAACACCTGACCTGCGGATTTCATATCCACGTCTCGATTGAATCCTCCGACGAGGGGGTTGCCGTTCTGGACCGGATCCGGCTGTGGCTGCCCGTCCTGCTGGCACTCAGCACCAACTCTCCGTATTGGAACGGAGCGGACAGCGGCTACGCCAGCTACCGGTACCCCCTGAATTTGCGCTGGCCCACCTCGGGGACCTATGAGGCGTTTGGATCCGTGTCCTCGTACGAGAAGATGATCCGCGCCCGGCTGAATGACGGGGTCATCCTCGACGAAGGAATGGTCTACCTGGATGCGAGGCTCGCCCAGCGGCACCCAACGGTCGAGATCAGGGTCTGCGATGTCTGCCTTTTCAGTGCCGACGCCGTTCTGATTGCCGCCCTGGCGAGGGCCCTCGTGGAGGAAAGTGCCAGAGCCTGGCGGGCCGGTGAACCAGCACCCGGCGCCACGTCCGCCGATCTCCGGGCGGCGAGTTGGACGGCGAGCAGGTACGGGTTGGGTGGGCTTCTGGTGAACCCGGTCCTGGGCGGGCTGTGCGAGGCGGCCGACGCCGTGCACCTCCTCATTGAGCGGGTGCTTCCGGTACTGCGCGACTACGACGACGAAGCGACCGTGCTTCGGCTTCTGCACCAGATCGAGCGCCGGGGCACCGGCGCCGACTATCAGCGTGCCATGATGCGCGAAGGTGCCGATGCCCTCATCACCGATGCAGTGGAGCGGACCCAGCAGGGCCCGCTTGACTAGCAGCGGCGCCATCAGCCAGCGGCCGCCGTCAGCGCCATGACGTAGGCTGGTTCAATCATGGCAAACATCGATTTTCCCGCAGAAATCCGCGCGCTCCGCACCAAATACGCCAACATCGAGCAGGTTGCTGATGTTGAAGCGATCCGCACCGACATCGCGGAGCTGAGCGAACAGGCCGGTGAACCCAACCTGTGGGATGATCCTGCCGCCGCACAGAAGATCACGTCGAAACTTTCCCACCGCCAGTCGGCGCTTGAACGCCTCGAGACCCTCTACTCGCGGATCGAAGACCTCGAAGTGCTGGTGGAGCTGGCCCAGGACGAGGATGATGAGGCGTCCAGAGAAGAATCAGTGAAGGAACTTTCGTCCCTGAGCGCCTCCCTGGACCGGCTCGAAGTAGTGACCCTGCTGGCAGGCGAGTACGACGAGCGGGAGGCGGTAGTGAGCATCCGTTCCGGCGCGGGCGGAGTGGACGCCGCCGACTTCGCGGAAATGCTGCTCCGCATGTACCTGCGGTGGGCCGAACGCCACGGGTACCCCACCCAGGTCCTTGACACTTCCTATGCCGAAGAGGCCGGATTGAAGTCCGCCACGTTCGAGGTGAAGGCGCCGTACGCCTTCGGCACCCTGTCGGTGGAAGCCGGAACGCACCGCCTGGTCCGGATCAGCCCCTTTGACAACCAGGGTCGCCGCCAGACCTCTTTCGCGGCCGTCGAGGTGATTCCGCTGATTGAGCAAACCGACTCGGTGGAGATCCCCGACAACGAGATCAAAGTCGATGTTTTCCGGTCATCCGGGCCCGGCGGCCAATCGGTGAACACCACCGACTCGGCGGTGCGGCTGACCCATATCCCCACCGGGATTGTCGTGTCCATGCAGAACGAAAAATCCCAGCTCCAGAACCGGGCGGCTGCGCTCAGGGTCCTCCAATCCCGACTCCTGCTTCAGATGCAGGAACAGGAGAACGCCGAGAAGAAGGCAATGGCCGGCGATGTGAAGGCATCCTGGGGCGACCAGATGCGCTCCTATGTGCTCAACCCGTACCAGATGGTCAAGGATCTACGCACCGACCACGAGGTCGGTAACACCTCGGCAGTGTTCGACGGCGAGATCGACGACTTTATCGACGCTGGCATCAGGTGGCGGGCCAACAACAGGGCTGCACCGGCCGAATAGGCGGATTTGGGCGGCCTGCCGGCCCACCAAACGCTCTGCGACACACCGCGACGGTGAGCCAGCAAGGCGCAGCGGCGTGGCTATAGTCTAGTGGCCGGTACTTTCTTCCCCCCAGCAAATGCCCGTGCACTGGCAGTTTCATATGGGCGCAAAGTAGTCATGATTAGATTCGACACTGTCACCAAGGTCTACGACAACAACTCTCGACCCGCCCTCGACGCCGTAAGCCTCGAAGTCGATCGTGGAGAATTTGTCTTCCTGGTCGGGGCCTCGGGCTCCGGTAAATCAACGTTCATCCGGCTGGTCCTCAAAGAGGACCGGGTGTCCCGGGGTGCCGTCTACGTCGCAGGGCAAAACGTTGCCAACATCCCAAGCTGGCGGGTGCCCAAGCTGCGCCGCGGCATCGGTGTGGTGTTTCAGGACTTCCGGCTGCTACCCAACAAGACCGTCTTCGCAAATGTCGCCTTTGCCATGCAGGTGATTGGCAAGAGCCGTGCAGTGATCCGGGAGACAGTGCCCGACGTACTGCAGACAGTGGGCCTGGAGGGTAAAAACAACAGGATGCCCCATGAACTCTCAGGGGGCGAGCAGCAGCGCGTGGCCATTGCCCGCGCCATCGTGAACCGGCCCGGAATCCTGCTGGCCGACGAGCCCACCGGCAACCTGGACCCCACCACGTCGATGGGAATTATGAAAGTACTGGACCGCATCAACTCGAACGGCACCACAGTGGTGATGGCAACCCACGATGACGACATCGTGAACACCATGCGCAAAAGAGTGGTCGAGCTTCGCAACGGTTCAGTGGTGCGGGACGACGCGCAGGGCATCTACATTGGCGAGACCGAGGTGTCGGCGCAATGAGGTTCGCGTTTGTCCTCGGTGAGTTAGGGTCTGGTCTCCGCCGGAACCTTGCCATGGTGATCTCCATCGTTCTGGTCACCTTCATTTCCCTCACCTTCGTTGGGGCTGCGGGACTCCTTCAGCTACAGATCAACCAGATGAAGGGGTATTGGTACGACCGCGTTCAGGTGGCCGTATTCCTCTGCGTGGATAACTCCACCTCACCGAGCTGCGCGGCGGGACCCGTGTCCGACGAGCAACGGGATGATATCGAGGCCATCCTCGAATCCGATTCCTTCAGTGAATATGTTTCGACGGTCGAATACGAGTCACAGGAAGAAGCCCTGGGCCATTTCCAGGACCAGTTCGCGAATTCTCCAATTGTCGATTCGGTGACAGCCGACCAGCTCCCCGAATCATTCAGAGTCAATCTGGTTGACCCGGAAAAGTACGAGGTCATCAACGAAGCCTTCTCTTCGACCCCAGGTGTTGACGTTGTGAGCGACCAGCGGGAGTTACTGGAACGCCTCTTCACCTATATGAATGTCGCGTCGGCGATCGCCCTGACCATAGCGGGGGTGATGTTGCTCTGCGCCGTGTTGCTGGTGGCAACCACGATCAGGCTTTCTGCGTTTAGCCGCCGGCGGGAAACCGGAATCATGCGGTTGGTCGGCGCCAGCAAAGCGGTCATCCAACTCCCGTTCGTCCTGGAGGGAGTCATCGCGGCGGTGGTCGGCGGCCTGTTGGCAACCGGCACGCTGTGGGCGGTAGCCCACTTCGCCCTCAACGGCGTACTCGCCGAGATGTACCCGGAAACGGCCTTCATCTCCTCGACTGAGGTACTGCTCCTTGCACCCCTGCTCATCTTGCTGGGTGGAGTGCTGGCTGGGGTGTCATCACTCCTGACCCTCCGACGTTACTTGAGGGTTTAGAGTAATGACCAGGAACGAAAGAGAGCATATGCCTGCTGTAAATCCTTGGTCGACCAAGTCGGCCAAACAATCAGTCGTGACCAAGACCGTCGCTGGCACGTCGATTGCGGTGATTGTCGCGCTCGCCCTCGGGTTCAGCGCGCCGGTATTCGCCGATGAATTGGATAACCGCCAGAACGCCCTCGAGCAGGAAATCGAGGACGTGCAGCAATCAATTGAATACCTCGACGCCGATATTTCCGAAACGATTGCGCAGCTCCGTGTCTTCCAGGGCCAGCTGCCCGGCGCCCAGCAGGCCCTCGCCGACGCACAGGGCCGGGTCGAAACCGCCACCGGCCAGGTCACTGCACTCACTCAACGGGTCGATTTGGCCCAGGAGACCAGAAACAAGATCAGCGAACAGATGGATCTCGACCAGGAAGCGATGGGAGAGACCCGGGAGATGATCGGGCAGATCGCCACCCAGGCCTACAAAAATGGGGGAGTACCCTCAAACCTGTCCCTGCTCTTCGGCTCTGAGGGCACTGAAAGTCTCACCAATTCCATCGACATGGTGGACCAGGCACTACGGAGCCAGAACGCTGCCATGGACCAGTTGTCGCAGCAGAACGCGACCAATGTGAACTCGGAGGCACGTCTTGAGGCGGTCGAGGCGGAAATCCTCGACCTGAAAGCCCAGGCGGAACAGGCTCTCGCGGCCGAGCAGATAGCCCGTGATGATGCAGCGGCCGAGAAGAGCAAGGTGGACACCCTGGTCGCCGACACCTCGGCGTTGTCCGATGAGCTTAAAGAACAGAAGCCGGTCATTGAGGCTCAGCTCGCCGAGGTGGAATCCGCCCACGAGCAGGTCACCGCCGATATCGCCGCACGCCAGGCACGTCTGATTGAAGAGGCGCGGAAGCGGGAGGAAGCGCGGCTCAAGGCTGAGGCTGAAGAGCGGGCCCGCATCGAGAATGAACGCCGCGCAGCGGAGGCAGCAGCTGCTGCCGAAGCAGCCAACGCCGCTGCGGCTGCAGCGGCCGCAGCCGCGCAACGACCGGCGCCCAAGCCAGTCGCGCCTGAACCAATCGTCCCGGCCACGGTCAGGCCAATCGCGCCGATTCAATCCGGCAGTCCTTCAGCGTTCGGTCTCCGGGCACCTGTCAGCGGTCCCATTTCCTCAGGATTCGGCTGGCGTGCAACTCCGGTCGGCACCATCGACTTCAACGGGTCGGGCGGGTACACCCATACGGGCCTCGACTACGGTGTGGGCTGCGGTACCCCGCTCTACGCTCCCGCAGCAGGCGAAGTCTGGTTCGCTGATTCCAACGCGCTCTCCGGCGCCGGAAACCGTATCGTCCTGAACCATGGTGTGGTCCAGGGCAACGCGCTGGCGACCAACTACTACCACCTCTCCAGCTTCGACGTCTCGCCGGGGCAAAAGGTCAGCGCCGGTCAGCTGATCGGCCGCACCGGAACCACCGGCAACTCTTCCGGCTGTCACCTGCATTTTGAAACGGTGCTCAACGGCAGCCTGGTCGACCCGCTGGGCCTGCTGTAGTCACCGACGCCGTAGACTGAGGGGACAGCAAATCGGCCCCTAGGCGTGAGCCAGGAGCAAGACCCCCAGAGATGAAGGAGTTGTACCGTGCCCAAGGAAAGTGGCCGACAGGTAGTGGCCACCAATCGGAAGGCCCGGCACGATTACGAGGTGCTGGATACCTACGAGGCCGGCATCGCCCTGATGGGCACCGAGGTGAAGTCGCTCCGGGCCGGGCGGGCGTCCCTGGTGGACGGGTTCGCCATTTTTTACAATGACGAACTATGGCTCGAGGGCATCCACATTCCCGAGTACACGCAGGGCAGTTGGACCAATCACGCAGCCCGCCGCCGTCGCAAGCTATTGCTGCACCGGGACGAGCTGACCCGGATCTCCCAGCGCATCAGGGAAAGCGGATTCACCCTGGTGCCGCTTCAGTTGTACTTCCTGAATGGACGCGCGAAGGTCGAAATTGCTGTCGCACGCGGTAAACGGGATTACGACAAACGTCAGACCCTGCGGGAAAAACAAGACAACCGTGAAGCTCTGCGGGACATGCGCGACAAGAACCGGGGCAGCTAAGGTATGAGCGACGTTTTCTGGGATGCGCAGGAACCCAGGGAGGATCCCGACGTATCAGAACTGCGCTACCGTCGACCCTGGTGGGTCACGCTGGTTGCCCTGATCGATCTGCTGCTTTTGCTGGCAATCGTTCCGGTGGGCATTTTCGCATTGATCCCGTTCTTCTTCCTGATCTACCTGTATCTGGCCCAACTGATCATCTGGGTGGCGCCGTTGCTGGTACTCATGAACATCCTGGTGTTCTGGTGGAGTTTCAAGCGCAAGCAGGCAGCGACAACCGCCCTCGCCGCGCTGGGCCTCGCCTTCGTGGCCGTGTCGTTTGTGGTAGTCACCCTGTGGCAGTCGCCCATTGTCATGTTCGGGATTACCCTCTAGTCCAGACGGTGGGGCCGACCCGGGAATACATCGCTGGGAAGGGTGCGTTATACTGGTAGATCCGAAGCAATTCGGGGAGAAGCACATTGATAACTACACACGGGGATGACAGGTTTCGACGATGTTAGTCGCGACAGGGGAAGCGGGCCGAGGATTTACAAGGCTATCTCGTTAACGCTCCTTGTTAAAATATAAGTGCCGAACAAAAACGCACTGACTTCGCTCTCGCTGCCTAAGCAGTAAGACCAAGTCCGTCAGCCCGGGAATGCTCTCGTCCCGGATCCTGGCGTCATTTAGAGGGCCACTGCTCCTGAAACTTGTTACAGGTTTCCGGGGGACTCTTATGTAACTGAGCTTGGCAGCAGTCTGTTTGCAGAACTGCTGAAGCTGAGAAAAACCGACGCAAACTGCGCCCGGAGAAGCCCTGACTACACTGCATCGGACGCGGGTTCAATTCCCGCCATCTCCACGAAACAGCCCGACGGCTAAACGTCCCTACCCTTTGGGGGAGGGACGTTTTGTCGTTAACACCGGCAGTCGCGCTGGGGCACCGCCAGCCGGACGTAGACTGACGGTATGAACTGGACGGACGATCCACCACCCTGGCTTCCCCCCCTGCCGCCGCCCAATCGAGGTCGCTTCCTGGTCAACACCGGGCTGATTCTGGTGATCGGATCATTCATTTTCATTTTCTACATGAGCTTTGTCGGCGGAACCCACACCCTGTACACCCTGATTCCATTGGCAGTGGGATTGATCTGCCTCATTGTTGGAATGGTCCGCCGGAACGAAGGGCGCTAACCCCGTGAGCGAAGCGAAGACAGAGCCGACACCGAGTGAGCCGGCCTGGTGGACCGGCGCGGTGGTGTACCAGATCTATCCACGCAGCTTTGCCGACTCCGACGGCGACGGCGTCGGCGACCTGCCCGGCATCATCGGTAAACTCGACTATCTGGCTGAGCTGGGCGTGGATGTTCTCTGGCTCTCTCCGGTGTACCAGTCCCCGCACCACGACAACGGCTACGACATCAGCGATTACCGGCTCATCGATCCGGTATTCGGGGATCTTGAACAATTCGGGGAGCTCCTCGATGGAGTGCACCGCCGCGGTATGAAGCTCGTGATGGACCTGGTGGTCAATCACACCTCTCACGAACACGAGTGGTTCAGGGAGTCGTCCTCCTCACTCGATAACCCCAAACGGGACTGGTACTGGTGGCGGGACCCCCGCGACGGCTTCGCCGCTGGGGAGCAAGGGGCCGAACCGTCGAACTGGGGATCGGCGTTCAGCGGGCCCGCCTGGACCCTCCATCCAGAAACCGGGCAGTATTACCTGCACCTGTTCGCACCCCAGCAACCAGACCTGAACTGGGAGAACCCCGAAGTCCGGGCCGCCGTCTACGAAATGATGAACTGGTGGCTCGACCTCGGTGTCGATGGCTTCCGGATGGACGTCATCAACTACATTTCGAAGGATCAGACCCTCCCGGATGGGAGAGTGCCGGCTGGCGGCCTGTGGGGCGACGGTGCTCCGCACTTCATCTCCGGCCCGCGGATCCACGACTACCTCCAGGAAATGCACCGTGAGGTTTTCGCCGGAAGGACCGCTGAGCTGATCACCGTGGGAGAGATGCCCGGCGCAACAATCGAGGAGGCCCGGCTTTTCACTGATCCTGCCCGCCGCGAGCTGGACATGATTTTCCAGTTCGAGCATGTGGGCCTGGATTACGGGCCGGGCGGCAAATGGGATTACCGGGGGCTGAACCTGGGTGACCTGAAGGCCTCCTGGAACCGCTGGCAGACGGGATTGGCGGAGGCCGGGTGGAACAGCCTGTACCTGAACAACCATGACCAGCCGCGGCTGGTGTCACGGTTCGGGGATGACACCAGGTTCAGGTACGAGTCCGCGACCCTGTGGGCGACACTGCTCCATCTGCACAGGGGAACCCCTTACATCTATCAGGGCGAGGAACTTGGCATGACCAATGTGCCGTTCTCCTCAATCGATGATTTCCGGGACCTGGAATCCATCAACTACTTCTACGAGGCGACGGCTGTGCTGGGTTTGGACCCTGAACAAGTGCTGTCCTCGATCCGTGTCATGAGCCGCGACAACGCCAGGACACCAGTGCAGTGGTCGGACGCCACGCATGCAGGCTTCACCACGGGCGAGCCCTGGCTCAGCGTTAACCCGAACTACCCCACCATCAACGCCGAAGCGGACCGGGCTTCGGATCGCTCCATTTTTCGGCATTATCAGCGGCTGATCCGGCTGCGCCATGACAGCGTTGTGGTGAGGCTCGGGCGGTTTAACCTCCTCGAAGGCAACCACCCCACCCTGTACGCGTTCACCCGGACCCACGAGGGTGAAACTCTCACCGTGGTCGCGAACGTATCGGGGGAGAACCTGATCCTGCCGCAGGGCGCTGGCCAGGGAAAACGGCTACTGAGCAACTACCCGGACGGAGGCGCCGGTGACACTGGACGGTTGCGGCCGTGGGAGGCTCGGGTACTCCAGACTGCTCGGCCCTAGACGAGTTCGCTAAGCTTCTGGAATGGCCCACTTTCGAGACCCTGGCCCCATCGAGTTCGATGCCGTCATCCAGCGCTCAACCGTGGCTGGTTCGGCATCGTTTGTTCAGTTCCCCCATAGCGTGCCCGAAACGTTCGGTGCGAGCGGGAGGATCCCGGTCAGGGCCGCGTTCGACGGCATCGGTTACCGCGGTTCGCTGGTCACCTACAGTGACGGCCATCTGCTCCTGGTCCGATCGGATGTGCAAACGGAAATCGGCAAAACCACGGGCGATACGGTGAGGGTGTCGCTGACACTCGACACCAGCGAACGGGTCGTTGAACTTGCCGATGATGTGTCGGCAGCCCTCACGGCTGGCGGCGCAGAGGATGCATTTCGAGCCCTCTCCTATTCACGTCAGCGCGAGTATGCGCTGTGGATCGCGTCAGCGAAACGTCAGGCCACCCGTGAGGCGCGGATTAACAGGACACTGCAACGGTTGGCCGAGGGCAGGGCAAACCAGAAGCCGGGTTAGCGTTCGGCGGTCAACGCCGAGCTGTAGAGTTCCAACAGGGACGCCATGCCGCCGGTTTCCATGGCCTGGCGTTGGCGCTCGGCCCCCGTACCGCGTGCCCAGACCGTGTCCAGTCCCGCGGCAACCCACTCGGTATCGCCCTCCGTCTCGATAGCATCCGCCGTGTAGGCCAGCAGCCGGCCCATCTGTTCGCGTGCAGGAATCAAGGTTCCGGTTCCCAGATCGACCAGGTCTGCGGCGAGCCCGTGCCTGGCCGCCTGCCACATGGCGGCGTCGAGCAGCTCCGGGTCGGGATCCAGGAAAGGTAGTCCGGCTTCGGCGTCGCGGACCGCCGTCGACACGAGACCCCTGACCAGGGCAGCCAGCAGCACCGAGTCCTGGGCCTCCAGCTGGGCGTCGCCGGTCCGGACCTCCAGGGTGGGATACGCATCCGACAGGCGGGCCATCCAGGTCAGCACCCCGCGGTCGATGATTACTCCGGTCCCCACCAGTCGTTCGATGCGACGTTCATAGTCGGCCGCGTCGGCGAAGACTGGTGGGCATCCCTGAATCGGCCACCTACGGTAATGGATCACCCGCCAACTGGCGAAGCCGCTGTCCCGGTCCAGCCAATACGGCGAATTGGTGCTGAGGGCTGTGATGACCGGCAGCCATGGCCGGATCCGGTTGAGCGCCTGCACACCGCTCTCCTTGTCAGGGATTCCCACGTGCACATGAAGCCCGTTGACAAACTGATCCGCCACAATGCCTCGGGCGCTTTCACGCAGCTGGTGGTAGCGCTGGTTATCGGTCAGGGTGGGGTACGCCGATTCAATGCGTGGAGCGGTGGCCGAGCCGGTGGCCCGCACGCCAGCCTTCCGGGCGGCGGCCGAGATCCGGCGGCGGAAGTGCAGCAACGACTCTTCGGCCTCGGTCAGGGTATGACAGACAGGGGTGGCCGTCTCGATCTGGCAACTGAGGAGTTCACGCTGAACGTCCTCCGCCTCTATCGTGGGCGACTGTTCCAAAAGGGCTTGCACCTCGTTGGCCCGGTACACCGGCAACCCCGAGGCCGGGTCCAGCAGGAGGTACTCTTCTTCGATCCCCAGCGTTGTCATGTGGAACCTTTGGCTAGATGGGTGTGGGCAGATGGGGTGGAACAACTTGTGCTGATAGTGATCATTGCATCCTCGAATTGCTGACGGCTAATGCTGGACTGCCCACCGGGTCCAACTGGCAATCCGATATAGTCGAGGCTACGGCGATGGATCCCGCCGGGGCGTTGCCCGAACCGCCACCATGGCTGATGGTTCCTGCCTTTGACACTCGATAGAGGCAGGTGCGCTGTGTCCAAACCAGATCAGGGTGAGCCGTCCGCGGTCGTCATGGACCGGCCGCCCCACCGGAGCCTGACATTCATTGCCCTGGTGTTCGCCGGGGGTGTGGCCGGCACACTGTGCCGAGTCTGGCTGAATGGGCTGGTTCCATCCCCGCAGGACCTGCCGCTACCCACCCTGGCAATCAATCTGGGCGGGTCATTCCTGCTGGGCCTGTTACTGGAGGGCCTGCTACGTACCGGTCCGGACCGTGGCGGGTACCTGATGGTGCGGCTTCTGTTGGGAACAGGGTTCCTTGGGGGATTCACCACCTACAGTGCGTTTGCCCTGGAAGCCATCGTCTTGGCCGCAGACGGCGCCAGCGGGTTCGCCGCCGCGTACGTTGCAGTCAGTCTCCTGGGGGGAGTCCTGCTGAGTTTCGCCGGGATTGGCGTGGGTGCAGCGGTTGCCAGAGGTAGACAGGGCCGGCCTGACACCAGGTCGGAGATGGACCTCCCGTGAGTGTACTTTTGATCCTGCTGGTTGGTGTTGCAGGCGGCACCGGTGCCGTCGCGCGGTTCATGCTCGACGGCGCCATCCGGGCCCGGTTCGCGACGGCGATCCCCTGGAGCACCGTCGCCATCAACATCCTGGGCTCGGGGTTGCTGGGGCTGCTGGGCGGGCTGGCCCTCGGCGAGCAGGTCCCCCTGGCAGCAAAGCTCATCGTGGGCGTCGGATTTCTCGGCGGCTTCACCACGTTCAGCACCGCGAGTGTCGAAACGGCCAGGCTGATCCAGAGCGGCCAGTTGAGGAGTGCCGTCGTCAACGGGCTGGGGACAGCCACGTTGGCGCTCCTTGCCGCTGCGGCTGGCGTCGCCATCGGTGCGCTCCTGGTCGGGGGCTAGCGGACCGACGCTTCGGGCAGGCGGCATCCGGAATGAACCTGATCAGTCTCAATCCACAGCGAAGTCGTCAGCTCTTCGCCGAAATCGAAAGTCCTTGCGGTGCCCGTATCGCCGACGCTGACCACCAAGGGGCCTCCGAACGGTTTCCGCTGGAGGACCTGCACGGGGGAGTCAAGGGCAATGGATTCAGCGGCGAGGAACCGGAGCAGCTCCGGATTTGCGTCGCTGATCCGGGTGATACGGCCGCGGTGCCCGTCGTCGAGCTCCTCCAGCGCATGGGCGTTCGGCAGGGTGATCTTCCCGTCGGCGGTGGGGATCGGATCCCCGTGCGGGTCTCTCCCGGGATGCCCAAGCTTCCGGTCGAGGCGTTCGATGAACGTGTCGGAGACAGTGTGCTCCAACAGTTCCGCCTCGTCATGAACCTCGTCCCACCGATAGCCCAGCTCGTTCACCAGGAAGGTCTCCAGAAGACGGTGACGGCGTACCATCGTCAACGCCAGATGCAGCCCATCTGCGGTCAGCTCGACTGAGCTGTAGGGCTCATGGCTCACCAGGCCCAGATCCATCAGCTTGCGGACCATTTCCGATGCCGAGGAATTGGCTACTGACAGTCGGGCCGCAAGCTGCGAGGCGGTTATTGGCCGATCCTGCCATTCAGTGAAGGTATAGATGACCTTCACATAGTCCTGAACGCTCGTTGACCCGGCGCTAAGCGCCGAAGCTGTCCGTTGTGCCATCTCAGGTCTCACTTCCCGTGGGGACGCCAGTGGTGTTGATTCTCCGAGTCCGGGTGTGGTTTTCCTGTGAGGAGTAGCGGCGCAACCGACGTCGGCTTGCCGCCTGCCAGAGGACCCCGGTTCGCCGGGCAAAGAGATACACCAGGACGAAGACCAGCGACTGGGACAGCACCACGGCAGCACCGGTCGAGATGTCCAGGTAATAGCTGGCGTAGATGCCGGCGACCGACGCGGCCGCGGTGAGGCTCGAGGCGATAATCAGCATCCGGTCGAAGCTGCGGGTCAGCAGGAAGGCTGTGGCGCCGGGGGTGATGAGCATGGCCACCACCAGGATGATTCCCACCGCCTGCAGGCCGACGACGACGCTCAGCGCCAGGAGACCCAGCAGCAGGGTGGAGAGCGCCCGGGTATTCAGCCCGATCACGTGCGCATGCGTGCGGTCAAAGGCAAAGAGCGTGAGGTCGCGGCGTTTGTACAGGACGATGGCGAGGGTCAGCACGCCAAGGATGACCACCTGCCACAATTCCCCGTTGGTTACACCCAGCACGTTCCCAAAGAGAATATGCATCAGGTCAACCTGGGAGGGAGTACGGGACACAATTGCGAGCCCCAGGGCGAAAAGTCCGGTGAAAACCACCCCAATGACGGTGTCCGACTTGAGCTTGGTGGTCGACTTCACCAGACCGATCAGCGCAACCGCCCCGGCCCCGAACACGAAGGCGCCGATGGAGAAGGGGATGCCGATGATGTAGGCCAGGGCGACGCCTGGCAGCACCGCGTGGGAAACGGCGTCGCCCATCAGCGACCAGCCCATCAGGATGAGCCAGCAGGACAGCACCGACGCGACGACCGCCGCGCAGACAGTGACGATCAGGGCGCGGGTCAGGAAGCCGTATTGCAGCGGCTCGGTGAGGAAATTGAGGACTTCCATGGCGTGGTCTAACTTTCTTCGGGTGCGGGTCGGGGACGAGAGGCGCCACCTGCCGTGGGTAGCGGCCCGAACGCGAGCGCCAACAACTCATGGGTCAGCACTTCGGAGGGCGGTCCATGCGCGAGGACCCGGTTGTGCAGCAGTACCGCTTCGTCGCAGAGCTCGGGGATCCCGGCGAGGTCGTGGGTGGAGATGAGAGCGGTCCGTCCCTCGTCCCTGAGTTCCTGGAGCAGACTGACCAGCGTGGCTTCGCTGGTCCTGTCCACCCCCGCGAACGGTTCATCGAGGAGCAGTAGCTGCGCGTCCTGGGCGATGCTGCGGGCAACAAAGGCGCGCTTCTTCTGCCCGCCGGACAATTCGCCGATCTGCCGGTTGCGTTGCTGGGTCAGGCCGACCCGCTCCAGTGCGGCGTCGACCGCGTCGCGGTCCGCACGGCTGGCGCGGCGGGACGGCGGCATTCGGCCGTAGCGGCCCATCAGGACGACGTCGCCCACCGAGAGGGGGAAGGTCCAGTCGACGTCCTCGGATTGGGGGACATAGGCCACGAGGTTGCTACGCCGGGCGGTGCGCTGGTCTTTGCCGAAAATCGCAACGGCGCCGGACTGCGGCTGGACCAGCCCCATCAGGCATTTGAACAGGGTCGACTTGCCTGACCCGTTGACGCCGATCAGCCCGCAGATGCGCGCTTTCGCCAGGTTGAGGTCGACGTCGCTCAGTGCCCGCACCTCGTTGTAGCTGACGGTGAGGCCGGAGACAGAGATGGCCGCAACCGCCTCGGTTCCCAGCGTGACGGCCTGCGGTGGAACGGACGAGGTCATGGGGCCAGCCCTTCAGTAATTACTTTGATGTCGTACCTGAGGAGGTCGAGGAAGGTGGGAACCGGGCCTTGCGGACCGGACAGCGAATCGACGTACAGCGGCCCGGCCAGTTCCGCACCCGTGGCCAACGCAACCTGCTCCTGCGCCGACGGATTGACAGTCGATTCGCAGAAGACGGTCGGGACTTCGTTGGTTTGGACAAAACCGATCACCTCTCTGATCTGCCGCGGTGTGCCCTCAGCATCAGAGTTGACCGGCCAGATGAATGACTCGTCGAGTCCCGCGTCCCGCGCCAGATAGGAGAAGGCCCCCTCGCAGGTGACCAGGGCAGGGGTTGAGGTGTCGGCGAAGGCAGCGCGTAGCTCGTCAAGCATGGACTGCAGCTCGGCCTTGATACGGGATCCGTTGGCTTCAAAATCGTTGGCATGCGGTGGGCTCAGATCCGTCAGGGCCACCACGATGTTGTCAACGTAGATCTGCGCAGCGGCGGGGGACATCCAGGCATGGGGGTTAGGCAGTCCGTTGTAGGCGCCAGAGCGAATGTCGACCGGCTCGACGCCGTCGGAGAGGACCGCGCGCGGGGCATCCACCGAAAGCAGGAAGCGTTCAAACCAGCGCTCAAGGCCCAGACCGTTGTCGAGAATCAGATCGGCGTCCTGAGCGTTGACCAGGTCCGACGGCGTCGGGTCGTAGCCGTGGATTTCAGCGCCGATTTTGGTGATGGATTCAACCCTGACGTGCCCGCCGCCCACCTGATCTGCCAGATCCGCGAGCACAGTGAAGGTGGTCAGCACCAGCGGGCGGTCGTCGTCGTCGGCTGGCCTCGCCTGCACAGCCGGGCTGGCACCGCAGCCGGTGAGTGCCAGTACGAGAAGAAGCACCAGCGGAATGAAAAGTTTCGGCATACCTAAATCTAACTCATTGGCATGCCTTAGCAACAGTGTTCCGGTCTTCTTACAAGCGGTCTGCCCGCCAGGAATGGGTGAAGTACGGCAACTCCACCTGAGCATCGGCGGCGAATCCCAGATGTTCGTGGAGGTACCAGTCGAGGTTGGCCTCGACCCTGGCCCGAATCTCTGGACCCGCCCGACGGTAGTAACTTCTGGATTTGGCGAGGTCGACGATATCTGAGGTGCTCAGCGGCTGCGCCCACCGCGCCGATCGCTGTTCAAGCGCCCCGAACTCCCGTCCAATCGCCGGCCGATGATCCGGTTTGTAGACATCTCCGGCATGCATGATCCGGCTAAGCCGGTGCACCCACGGCAGAGAAACATCCAACTGATTCCAGATCAGTCCCAGGCGGCCGCCCGGTGTGAGGATCCGTGCAGCCTCCGTGGTGGCTGCCACCGGATCAACCCAGTGCCAGGCTTGCGCCATGGTTACCAGATTGACCGAGGAAGCTGGCAGGCCGGTGGCCTCGGCGGTCCCGACGACAGCGACCACAGCGGGGAGCTTGGTGCTAAGGACCCCCAGCATGTCCGCCGAGGGGTCGACGGCGGTCACCTTCAGCCCACACCTCACGAGTTCTGCGGTGAAGATTCCGGTGCCCGCGCCGACGTCGGCTGCGGCGGNGCGGACGCGCCGGTGGGAATCAGCCAGTCAACAATGTCGGTGGGATACCCGGGCCGGACCCGGTCGTACTGCGCACCGCCGTCCAGGTAGCCGCCGGCGAGGTGGACTCGCCGGGTGTCGTGCAGACGTGGGCCGCCGCGGGGCATCTGTGCGCTCCTGTTGTCGATGGGTGGGATTCAAGCCTATCCCGCACCGGTCAATCGCCTCCTGGCCCACCAGCTGCTGAGGCTAGTCCCTCGAGCACGGCGCAGCGCCCGCCGTCCCCGGCGTGTGGGGAGCCCACACCGGAAAGGTTCGTGTCTCGGCGGCCGGTACCCAGCGTTCCTCGTCCACTACATAATCTGCGGTGAGACCATCGGCCAGGAGGGACCGGAGGCCGCTCAGCAGCCGCTCGACGTCCGCGGGCTGGGATCCCAGACCCACGCTGGCCCGCAACGAACCCGACGGCAGCCCGAGCCGTTTGAGTAGGGGATGAGCGCAGAACTTGCCATCGCGGAGGCCCACCCCGTGTTCGGCAGACAAATACGCGGCGACAAGTCCGGCGTCGTAACCGGACACCGAAAAGTTCACCACCCCGATGGGGTCGGCACTGTCCGGGAAAAGCTGGTGCACTGTGACCCCCGGTAGCGTTTCGAGTCCGGAAGTCAACGCAGACCGGAGGGCCTGTTCATGGGTCAGCCAGGCATCCTCGTCCAGCGACGCGAGCACCTCGGCAGCATGCGCGAGGGCGGCGGCGCCCAC
>NZ_ALPM01000071.1:0-12833 GCF_000294595.1 Arthrobacter sp. TB 23
CGGGCCGGTCCGGTGGCCCAGGAGACTGAATCGACTTTGACCCTCCGCACGGCTCCACCGCCGGGCAGGTACGGGGTGCCGGCGTCCAGCCAGTCCGGGCGGCCCACGAGCACGCCAGCACCGAACGGCGCGTATAACTTGTGACCCGAGAATGCCACATAGTCGATACCATCGCGGCTGATGTCGATCCGACGATGGGGTGCGAGCTGGGCGGCATCCACCACGATTCGCGCCCCGTGGGCGTGCGCCAATTCAGCCAACTCGCTGATCGGTAGAAGCTCGCCGGTGACATTGGATGCCCCGGTGACCGCCAGCAGACTGACCCCACCCGTGGATAGCTCGGCGCGGACCCGCTCAAGGGTGTCGGCGAGCGTCACGCCGGCCGTGAGGCTGCGGTGGGGGAGCTGCTGCCAGGGCAACAGGTTGGCATGATGTTCGACATCCAGGTACAACACCTCCCCCGTGGAGGGCACGCAGCCGGCCAGCAGGTTCAGCGAGTCGGTGGTGTTGCGGGTAAAGATCACTAAGTCGTCGCTGCGTCCACCCACAAAACGCCGGACTGTTGTCCTGGCATTTTCGTACAGCGAGGTGGAAACCTGGGAGGTGTAGCCGGCGCCGCGGTGGACGCTGGCGTAGAAGGGGATAACCGTATTGACGAAGTCGAGGACCTCGACCAGCGCCGGAGCGGACGCGGCGTAGTCGAGATTGACGTAGCGTACCTCGCTGCCCCCAAGCAGCGGCACCAACAGGTCATCTCCCACCACCTTCGCCAACTGATTCACGGGTGAGGTGGAATGGTGGAACGGCTCGATGGTTGCAATAGTCATGCTGGATCTCCAACGGTGGTGGACCCCGCAGCAGGGTGTCCGCGCTTGCCAGCCCAGTCAGGGACGGCCTGGTCGTCACCCGGGGCACCCCGCCGCGAAGAGGAGGGTTGCCGGCCAGCAAACCGGGGTTTAGCGCTGACACTCGTGACCAATAGAAAAAGCCTAGGGCACGGCAGGCGCCCCAGGCTTTTTATTACGGCTTCTTAAAGCAAGTCATCAACATCAGGGTTGAGGATCTGCAGCACGTCATTGTGGAGGGTGCTGTTGGTGGCCAAAGCATTCCCGCCAAACGGTCCGTCGGTGCCTTCCAGCGAGGTGAAGCGCCCGCCGGCCTCGGTGATGATCGGCACCAGGGCCGCCATGTCATACAGGTTCAACTCGGGTTCGCAGGCGATGTCGACTGCGCCCTCAGCAACCAGACAGTAGGACCAGAAGTCGCCGTAGGCCCTGCTGCGCCACACCGAGTCGGTCAGCGTCAGGAACTCCGGCAGGTTCCCGCGTTCCTTCCAGCCCGAGAGGCTGGAATAAGACATCGAGGCATCCTCGAGCCGGGACACGTTGGATACCTTGAGCCGGCTTGCCGCCGCGAGGGACTTGCCCATGTAGGCGCCGGTCCCGGTGGCCGCCCACCAGCGTTTGCCCAGAGCCGGAGCACTGACCAACCCGACCACCGGTTGCCCCTCGTCAATCAGCGCAATCAGGGTGGCCCAGACCGGGACGCCCCGCACAAAACTCTTGGTGCCGTCGATGGGATCGATGATCCAGCGACGCGAGCCGGCACCACTGCTTCCGAACTCTTCGCCGAGCACCGCGTCGCGGGGGCGGGCGCGGGAGAGCTGGCCACGAATCGACTCCTCGGCAGCCTTATCGGCATCGGTTACCGGGGTCAGGTCTGGCTTGGTCTCCACCACCAGGTCCTGGGCCTTGAATCGCGACATGGTCTGGTCGTCTACAGAATCGGCCATGACGTGGGCAAGGCGCAGATCATCGTTATAGCTTTGGCGGTGGTTCATACCTTCAACCTATCGCCTAACCCCGCGATAGTGCGGGATGTGCCCGGCCCCGTGGCACCAGCCCTGCACCAACGGGCCACCACCAGGTCCAGGTTTTCCGGAGTTTGCCCGCTTGCCCACTGTATGGCCCGGTTCGGTGGAGAGTCCCGTAGCTGCCCATCGATTGCCCGGACACGGTGGGCAGGAGGCACCTTAAACGCCACAGGACACCGGCGGCGGTGAGCCGCTTCGGTGTCCTGTGGGGAGCCGTCCAGTGGGACGGGCTACGTATCTGGGTTATTAGATAACGGTGATGTTCTCGGCCTGCGGTCCCTTGGGGCCCTGCGTGGTCTCGAAGTTGACCTTCTGGTTCTCTTCGAGGGCGCGGAATCCGCTGGAGTTGATTGCTGAGAAGTGGGCGAATACATCCGCGCCGCCGTCATCAGGAGCAATGAATCCAAAGCCCTTTTCAGCGTTGAACCATTTGACTGTACCTGTTGCCATTTTTTTCATATTCCTTGTGTGTGAGAATCCCCCCGTGCTTCGGGGTTCTCGTTGAGGCGAAAATTAGTGCTTAACACCACAACTGCTTTAAGCCTATCAGGTCTACTGTTCGCCGAGCTCTTTCGCTTCTTGCGTATTTCCCTTGGGCTCGGGGACGCTGGAGCCGAGCAGCCGCCGTAGGGAGGCCAGCCGGACTGGGCCCGAAACGCCTGCCCGCCCCTCGCTCACCCACGGGTCCAGGCCGCATTTCACCGCTAGCCGGTCATGGCGGCATCCTCTGGCGCATTCAGCTGTACCTGGTTCGAGGTCGGGGAAGGCCTGAAGAATTCGATCCGGGTCAACATGGGCCAGACCGAACGAGCGGATACCCGGGGTGTCGATAATCCAGGTCCCCGGCAAGGAATCTCCGGCTTTCAAGGCAACCGCCGACGACGACGTGTGCCTTCCCCTGCCTGTCACCGCGTTCACTCCGCCGGTTGCCCGGTTGGACCCGGTGAGCGCGTTGACCATAGTGGATTTACCCACGCCCGAGTGTCCCAGCAGCACGCTGACTTTCCCATCGAGATGGGACCGCAACTGGTTGACGGCGTCACCGAGGAGCCGGGCGGACAGGCCGTCGTCCGAGGTGCTCTCCACTCCTTCATCGTCGGTGGCTGTTCGGCTGATGATGACCGGAAGATCGAGGTGCCGGTAGTTGTCGAGCAACTCGGTGGGGTCTTTCAGGTCTGCCTTGGTGACGCAGAGGATGGGCTGGATGCCGGCGTCGTAGGCTGCCACCAGAGCGCGGTCGATGAAACCGGTGCGAGGTTCAGGGTTCGCCGCGGCCACCACGATCACCAGCTGGTCCGCATTGGCGACGACGGCGCGCTCCACCGGATCGGTGTCGTCGGCGCTCCGGCGCAGCAAAGTCCGGCGCTCCTGAACACGGACCAGCCGTGCCAGTGCGTCCGGGCCGCCGGAAAGGTCGCCCACCAGGGCGACCAGGTCACCGGCAACCACCGGAGTTCGACGGAGTTCGCGGGCCCGGGCCGCGATGACTACCCGCTCGCCGTCGCCATCCTCATCGACGACGGCGGTGTACCGTCCGCGGTCCACTGTGACGATCCGCCCGGTGACGGCATCGTCATAGGCTGGCCGGTCCTTGGTGCGGGGCCGGGTGCCCTTCTTGTTGGGCCGCACCCTGATATCGGATTCGTCCCAGGACCGAGCCCCGCCGCGGTTTCCTCCGGTTGCCACGTCAGAGACCGGACCCGGCGTCAGCTGGGTTTCCGGTAGCAGCGAGGTCAGCCCAGAGCTGGGGGAACTGGGGCATGGTTTTGGCGGTGGTGCCGATATTCTCGACCTCCACCCCCGGGACGGCCAGGCCGATGATGGCCCCGGCTGTCGCCATCCGATGATCCTCGTAGGTCCTGAACACGCCGCCGTGCAGGGGGGCTGGCTTGATGGACAGCCCATCAGCGGTTTCCGTGACGTTACCGCCAAGCCGGTTGATCTCGGTGGCGAGGGCTTTCAGCCGGTCCGTCTCGTGGCCGCGCAGGTGGGCGATTCCGGTGAGGACTGAGGGGGTATCAGCCAGGGCGCACAGCGCCGCCACGGTCGGCGCAAGTTCGCTGGTGTCTGCGAGGTTTGCGCCGCGGATGGTCGGGCCGCCGGTGACGGTCAATGTTCCCTGGGCGAGGGTGACGTCGGCTCCGAGCTGCGTGAGGATCTGACGCCACTGGTCGCCAACCTGTGAAGTGCCGGCGGGCCAATTCGGGATGTGTACGGTGCCGGCTGTGACCAGGGCTGCCGCGAGGAATGGTCCTGCGTTGGAGAGGTCCTGTTCAATCCGTAAGTCAAAGGCGCTGATCCGCCCGGAGGATACTCGCCACTGGTTGGGTACTGAATCGTCGACATCGACGCCGACCCCCCGTAGGACGTCGACGGTCATGGCGATGTGGTCGAGGCTGGGCACGGGTGGGCCGACGTGTTCCAGCTGGAGCCCATCGGTGAAGCGTGCGCCGACCAGGAGGAGCGCCGAGACGAACTGGGAGGAGGCACTGGCGTCGACGACTAGTCTGCCGCCGGGGACGGAGCCCGTACCGGTGAGGGTGAATGGCAACAGCCCGTCGTCGTCGTCATCCACGTCCACCCCGAGCCCGCGGAGTGCGGAGATGACGGCACCCATGGGGCGTTGGCGGGCGTGAGGATCACCGTCGAAGGAAGTAGTTCCCTGCCGCAGGGCTGCGAGCGGAGGCACAAACCTCATCACGGTGCCGGCAAGGCCGCAGTCGATGGCGGCGTCACCGCCTACTGAGAGGTCTATGGGCGTCACCAGCAGGTCGGGACCGAATGCGCCGTCGCCGGCAATTTCGGTCACCTCGGCGCCAAGGGCCCGAAGAGCTTCCACCATCAGGATGGAATCCCGGGAGATCAGTGGGGCCCGTAACCTCGACTGCCCGTCAGCGAGGGCCGCGAGGATCAGGAAACGGTTGGTGAGCGACTTGGAGCCGGGCACCTGAACTGTCGCATTGACGGACGAGGTTGCGTAGGGTGCTGGCCAATGCGACAGTTCCACGGGGGTCATTGACCTGCTAACCCACCAGTTCGGACGCGGTCTTGCGGACCGACTTGTTGGCCTTCTTCAGCTGCTTCTCAGTGTCTTTGGCAATGGTTTTGGCATTCTTGCGGGTGTCGTTCCCAAGAGCCTTGGCGTTGCGCTTCGCGTCGGACGCGAAGTGCTCGGCACGCCACGCGAGGCCCGGGCGGCCATTGGTGTCCACCGATGCCAGCAGAACTGCACCGATCAGCGAGACGTTCTTCAGGAGCTGGTTGCGCCGGTTCTTGCGTGCCTCGGCCGTCGAGGAATCCGCGGACTTGAAATCGACTAGGGTGTTGAGCCCCGCCGTGCCAACCAGCACCAGTGCGGCGACCCGCGAGAAACGTCCGATGCCGAGCAGAGCTGCGGCGCCTACCTGGGCGGCGCCGAGGGCCTGGGCAACGACTTTCTCGTTGGCGGTGACCGATGCCGCCGAGGGTACCGCTTTGTTGAGCCGGTCGAGGGTGGGGCGAAGCTGTGCGCCGGCGGCTTCGGCGTTGCGCAGCCGGTCGATCCCGGCCACCACGAACGAACTTGCAAGCATTGGGCGGGCTACTACGCGAACAAGGGTCATGATTGCCTCCTGGCTATTGACTGATCGGGCACTTAAGTCCTAGTTTTGCACTTTTAAATTGGTAAGGCGACACGGGTATCTCTGGCGACCCCATCTCGGGGTGTTCGGTTGGGGCCGGTTGACGTGCAGCAGTGGAATAACCAACCAGCGCCGTCGGTTATGAGCAGTAGACAACCAACCGAACTAATGAGAGGCGGATGATGACGGCGATCGCCGCAACAGTCAGTGAGACGCCCGATTTCCAGCTGACGGTAGCGCCACTGCGTCCCTCAGGGCGTGGGCGCGTAGACTTTTCCTCAATGAATACAACAGCCGCGGCGGGTAGTGCCCCAGCCGAAGACGATCAACTGGATGTGTCAACGGAATCGGATGCAGATCGGAAGATCCGCTTCGAACGGGACGCCATGCAGTATGTGGATCAGCTCTATTCGGCTGCCATGAGGATGGCACGGAACCCGGCCGATGCTGAAGACCTGGTGCAGGAGGCCTACACCAAAGCTTTCTCGGCGTTCCATCAGTACAAACCGGGCACCAATCTGAAGGCCTGGCTATACCGCATTCTCACGAACACCTATATCAACCTGTACCGCAAGCGGCAGCGCGAGCCGTTGCAGTCCCATTCGGACACGATCGAGGATTGGCAGCTCGCCAAAGCGGCGGAACNNNCCCCCGCCGGCCTACGGTCGGCCGAGGTAGAGGCGCTGGATCATCTTCCTGATTCAGACGTGAAGCAGGCGCTGCAGGCCATTCCGGAGGAATTCCGGCTGGCCGTCTACTTCTCCGATGTGGAGGGGTACGCCTACAAAGAAATTTCCGAGATCATGAACACCCCTATCGGCACCGTAATGTCGCGGCTGCACCGGGGGCGCAAGCTGTTGCGTGAACTGCTCGCCGAATATGCTCACGATCGGGGCCTTGGCGCCGCGAAGGCTGTTGCGGGTAGCGGCACGGCGAAGACACAGGAGGGTGGCAAATGAGCGACTGTCAGAGCCTTGGCGACTGCGCCGATTCCCGAATCGAGCGCCTGTACGACTATCTGGACGGGGCGTTGTCTCACGACGACCTGGTGGAGATCAAGAACCATCTCGAGGATTGCCCCGAGTGTGCCGAGGAGCATGACCTCGAGTGCGTCATTCGCTCGGTGGTCAAGCGATCCTGCACCGAGGTAGCTCCCACTACCCTGAAGACAAGCATCCTGGACCGGATCAGCCAGATCAAGACAGCCGAGCACTAGGCCCGGCAAACTGAGCCCAGCAAAAAGGAGCCCCCGCTGCCGATAATCGGCGCGGGGGCTCCTTTTTGCTATTAGCCCGACTGCTCAGGCGTTGGGGCGCTTACCGTGGTTAGCGCCGCCCTTCTTGCGGTCGCGCTTCTTGCGTGCTCGCTTGCTCATGGCTGCCTCCTTGCTTCTAAAGTATTTGGACTACCATCCAGTCTCCCACACTTCGTCGTCTCAGCCGTCAACCGGGGATCGTCGTTGGCAGGGTCCAGCGGTCCTAGGATGGTAGGACAGTCGAACCGAAGGAGCACCACGTGACCCGCGCCGTATACGTTGACTCATTTTCCACCGAGGACCCATTGGATGGTCTGGTGATTGGCGAGCTGACAGCCAGCGATCCGCCCGAAGGGTACCGCCGGGTCACGGTCAGGGCCTCTGCGTTGAACCACCACGACCTGTGGTCGCTCCGCGGTGTGGGCCTGGGCGCCGACAAACTTCCGATGGTCCTCGGGTGTGATGCGGCGGGAGTTGACGACGACGGCAACGAGGTGCTGGTTCACGGGGTGATTTCCTCACCCGGCTGGGAGGGGGATGAGACCCTTGACCCGCGGCGTTCGCTTCTCTCCGAGAAGCTGCCCGGCGCGATGGCCGACGTCGTTTGGGTCCCGGAACGCAACCTGATTCCCAAGCCTCCCGAGCTGAGCTTTGAGGAGGCCGCCTGCCTGCCCACCTCGTGGCTGACCGCCTATCGGATGCTGTTCACCGTCTCACCCGCCGCGCCCGGGTCCACCATCCTGGTGCAGGGGGCGGGGGGAGGGGTTTCCACCTCTCTCATCTCGTTGGCCAGCGCGGCAGGCTTCCGGGTCTGGGTGACCAGCCGGAGTAAGGCCAAGCAGCAGCGCGCGCTGGAACTGGGCGCTGCCGCAGTGTTCGACGACGGCGCGCGCCTGCCTGAGCGGGTTGACGTTGTCTTCGATTCAGTCGGCGAGGCCACCTGGTCCCACTCACTGAAATCGTTGAAGCCCGGCGGTGCGGTGGTAACGTGTGGTGCCACGAGCGGCGCCGCGCCAGGGGCCGACCTCAACCGGGTGTTCTTTCTCCAGCTGAAGGTCCTGGGGTCCACCATGGGGACCCGTGAAGAACTGATCAGGCTCACCCGCTTCCTGGTTGCCACGGGGGTGCGCCCTGAAATCGACGAGGTGTTTCCCCTTGAGCAGGCCGAGAAGGGCTTCAGGAAAATGCTTGAGGGCGAGGTATTCGGGAAGATCGTCTTCACTCACTAGGTGCTTTCGTACCTTCCAGCGTCGGTGACGGTAGCTGCGACATACCGTGTCCGACGCAGAGGGATACCTCTATGGTGACAAATTTCGGCAGCGGTGAGTTTGCGAAAAGGACGGCAAGACGTGGCAGCCAGTGATTTGCAGCGTTTCGTCTCGGCGCAGAACGGCGGCGGTACCTATGAGCGTGCCATGGCCGAGCTGGCCGCCGGAAAAAAGGAGACTCACTGGATGTGGTTCGTCTTCCCCCAACTCGCCGGTCTTGGGAAGAGCGCCACAGCACAACGGTTCGCGGTCTCGTCGCTCGCCGAGGCACAGGAGTTTCTCGCGCACCCCGTTTTAGGCCCACGCCTGATGGCCGCCGCAGAACTTCTTTTGTCCCTGACCGGTTCCGATGCGGACCTGATCTTTGGTCCGCTGGATGCGCAGAAACTGCGGTCGTCGCTGACGCTGTTTCTTAGGGCAGACCCGGATCGCCAGGTATTCGCACAGGTACTGGAGCGATATTTTAACGGCGATCCCGACCCGGTGAGTGATCGGATGATTGCCAATGAATAGCTCGCACCTCATTGACAGTAAGCCTGCTTAGGGTTACGTTTCTCTTGTTGCTTCAGACCCGGGCGGCGAGTTTCGGAACCATCGTGAGATGGCCTTGGCTCCCCGGCGTCCAGTGGAGCGAACGGCCCTCCGCATTGGCGGGCGGCAACCTTAGTCTCCTTCACCTCAGGGTCCTGAAACGCCTTTAAACAAGGCATGGTGAGTTCATTTCACCCAGGGTTATAACTGACAAGGAGTAAGAAAGTGCTTACAACTGATCATATTGACCGCATTCTGAACAGCGGCGGAAATGTCATTGACAACGATGGGGCCAAGGTGGGATCTGTGGGGCAGATCTACCTGGATGACCAGAGCGGCAATCCCAGCTGGGTGACGGTGAAGACGGGCATGTTTGGTACCTCCGAGTCCTTCGCGCCTCTTGAGGGCGCCGAGGTCGACGGTGATGATGTTCGGGTTGGGTATTCCAAAGACCAGATCAAGGATGCGCCACGGGTGGATCCGGATGCTGACCTGTCAGCCGAGGAGGAGAGCCGGCTCTACCAGCATTACGGGCTGAGCGGTTCCGCCAGTACCGGAAACGTCGATCAGGCGGGAACCGTACCGAGCAGTCGCAACAGTGATTTCCTTGACGGACCCGACTCTGAGACCCGCGCTGGCACCGGTCGCGTGAATGAGACCGGCAACGTGGGCCATGACACCTCGGGGCCCACCACGGATGACGCGATGACCCGCTCGGAGGAGCGTCTCAACATCGGGACCGAAAGCCGGGAGGTAGGGCGTGCGCGCCTGCGCAAGCACGTGGTGACCGAAATGGTGACCAAAACAGTTCCGGTCACCCGCGAGGAAGTCACTATCGAGCGCGAGCCCATCACGGATGCCAACCGCGGGGATGCCACCTCCGGACCGGACATCAGCGAAGAGGAACACGAAGTGATCCTTCATGCTGAGACGCCTGTTGTGGAGAAGGACACCGTTGCAGTCGAACGTGTTCGTCTCGGCAAGGAAACGGTCACCGACGAGAAAACCGTTACCGAAGAAGTCCGCAAGGAACAGATCGATACGGATGCCGACCCTGCCCGCGACTAGGCATCTAACCGCATTAAAGTGAGGTCAGAAGCCCCAGCGTTTGTATTCTGGGGCCTTCTGGCATTACCAGGAACAGGCCGGTACTACTCCGGTGCGGGCACGTCGAGCCACTGAAACCAGCCACGATGGAGAACCAGCCAGGCCATCAGACCGTAGCCAGCCTGACCCGGCCCGCCGCCATTCGCCGCGAGATCGCTCCGCCACTGCTCATGGGCTTGCAGGGGAGTGAATGTGTCCACGTAGACATGTTTCCGACGCGTGGTGACATCGGCGAAGGCCGCCGAAAGGTCAGCCAGTCTCCGGTTACGCTCGGCATCCAGACCGGGGGGAGGCCCCACCACCAGTACCTTGACGCTCATCTGCGCGGCACCGTCGAGGATGTTGGCGAGGTTGAGCCGGCTGCGCGCCGTTGACAGATCCAGATCGAGGTCCCGATCGGAGAGGCCAATGACGAGCCTGTTCTCGAATCCATCATCGAAACGGCGTCCGGTTTCCTGCAGCCACCGGTTCGCGAGTGCCTCGGTGCCCTCCTGCGGGGCGGCGAGGGTGAACGCCTGCAGGGAGACGCCGTCGGGGGCTGTCCGGGCGAGGACGCGGCCAAACCAGCCAAGGGCTCGAGGATCGCCCAGGCCTGCGAGCAGTTCGTCACCTACGGCTGCGAGCCGGATTCTGCGTTGTTCCACTGGTTGGTTACCTTTGTCCGCTCATCGTTTTATCACTTGGTTGCGCCACTGCGATCCGGGTTTCGAACCGAGCTCAAAAAAACTGTTGGGTGGGGTGCACGGCACCCCACCCAACATCATACGTAACTACCTATGGGTCGGTTGTTACTGCCGTTCGAATGCCTTCTTCACCAGGATCTCCTGCTCCACTGCGTGGCGCTTGGCCGAGCCGGTGGCAGTCGAAGCCGAGGCTGGACGCGACGCCAGGTGCAATGGCCGGTCAAGGTGTTCCGGCAGGTTCAGACCGATGAACGGCCACGGTCCCTGATTCGCCGGTTCGTCCTGAGCCCATACCAGGTCGGCATTGGGGTACTTGCCGACGGCCGCCTTGATGTCCTCGACCGGGAGGGGCGCGAGCTGTTCCACCCTGATAATCGCGGTCTTCTGGTCTTCGGTCTTCTGGCGCGATGCCAGCAGATCGTAGTACAGGCGACCGGAGACCAGGATGACGTGGTCGACGTCCTTGGCATTGGGTTCCTGCTTGTCCGGGATGACCGGGAGGAAGGTGCCGTTGGTGAAATCCTCGACAGAGCTGGCCGCCGCCTTCAACCGGAGCAATTGCTTTGGCGTGAAGATGATCAGCGGTTTCCGCGGCCGGGTGTAGGCCTGGCGCCGCAGCAGGTGGAAGTGGGATGCCGCGGACGTGGGGTTGGCCACGACCATGTTGTCTTCGGCGCACATCTGCAGGAAGCGCTCAATGCGGGCCGACGAGTGGTCGGGGCCCTGCCCTTCATAACCGTGCGGCAGCATTAGCACCAGTGAGGAGCGTTGCCCCCACTTCTGTTCTGCCGAACTGATGAACTCGTCGATGATGGTCTGGGCGCCGTTGACGAAGTCGCCGAACTGGGCCTCCCAGAGCACCAGGGCATCAGGGCGTTCCACCGAGTAGCCGTACTCGAACCCCATGGCAGCATATTCCGACAATAGCGAGTCGTAGATCCAGAACTTCGCCTGGGCGTCGCTGAGGTCATCGAGCGGCAACCATTCCTCGCCGGTCGCCCGGTCGTGGAAGACCGCGTGGCGCTGCACGAAGGTTCCACGGCGTGAGTCCTGGCCTGCCAGCCGGACTGGTACACCTTCCATGAGGAGCGAGCCGAACGCTGCCAGTTCGCCGAAGCCCCAGTCGATGCCGCCCTCGCGGGACATCTGCTCGCGCTTGTCGAGCAGCGCCTTCAGCTTCGGGTGAACGGTGAAGTTCTCGGGGACTGCGGTGTGGACCTTGCCGATGTGGGCGAGGGTTTCCGGGGTGATCGCTGTGCTGGCAGGTACGCCGACCCCTGTGTCGGACTGCTGCGACAGGGGGCGTTCGATGTCCGATACTGCTGCGGCGTCCTTAGTGACGATCGGGATAGGGGAGGTCTGGGCAGCATGCGTTTCAGCGAAGACCCGCTCCAGGCGCTCCTGGTAATCCCGCAGTGCCTGCTCCGCCTCGTCCTGGCTGATATCGCCGCGACCGATCAGCGCCTCGGTGTACAGCTTGCGCACCGAACGCTTCGCTTCGATGAGGTTGTACATCATGGGCTGGGTCATCGACGGATCGTCGCCCTCATTGTGACCACGACGGCGGTAGCACACCATGTCGATCACAACGTCCTTGTTGAACTTCTGCCGGAACTGGTAAGCAAGCTGGCCTACCCGAACCACTGCCTCGGGGTCGTCTCCGTTGACGTGGAAGATCGGGGCCTGGACCATCTTCGCGACGTCGGTGGAGTACACCGAGGACCGTGACGAAGTGGGGGAGGTGGTGAAACCAACCTGGTTGTTCACGATGATGTGGATGGTGCCGCCGGTGCGGTAGCCACGAAGCTGTGACAGGTTCAGGGTCTCGGCAACAACACCCTGGCCCGCGAAAGCCGCGTCGCCGTGGATCTGGATCGGGAGGACCGGGAACGCATCGCCCAGGTCGAGGCGGTCCTGCTTTGCCCGGACAATCCCCTCCAGTACGGAATCGACTGCCTCAAGGTGGGACGGGTTCGCGGCCAGATAGATCTTGGTCTCATTGCCGCTGTCCGAGGTGAAGGTGCCCTCTGTGCCGAGGTGGTACTTCACATCGCCCGATCCCTGCACCGAGCGGGGATCCTGGGTGCCTTCGAATTCGCGGAAGACCTGACCGTAGGTTTTTCCGGCAATGTTCGTCAGCACGTTCAACCGGCCGCGGTGGGCCATACCGATCGCTACCTCGTCGAGGCCGTCGTCGGCTGCATTGGAGATGATCGAATCGAGCAGCGGAATCAGCGACTCGCCGCCCTCAAGGGAGAAACGCTTCTGGCCGACGAACTTGGTCTGGAGGAAGGTTTCGAACGCTTCAGCAGCGTTGAGCTGGTGCAGCACCCGCATCTGTTCTTCGCGGCTCGGCTTGGAGTATGAGTGCTCCAGCTCATCCTGGAACCATTGACGCTCCTCGGGATCCTGGATGTGCATGTACTCGATGCCGGTCGTGCGGCAGTAGGCGTCACGCAGCACACCAAGGATGGTGCGGAACTTGAGCATCGGCTT